>CAJOQN010000075.1 GCA_905236535.1 uncultured Bacilli bacterium | reverse complement strand
CGAAGGAATGAGAGCCGAGTTCTAATTCGTGATTTTCAGCTTTTCCACCTTCAAAGGCTTGACCATCGACGAATCCTTCAAAATCCATGACGACGGTATCCCCAAGAGCGGCTTCCGCTTCTTTTAAAACTAAGGAAGCGTTTTGGCTTTGAAGTTCAGTTAAGGCTTTGTTTAATTCTTCAGCGCTGACTTCGATTTCTTTTTTACCGATTTTATGATTGGTGTATTGGCCTAATTCCACTTCTGGAGCGACGGTGATAACGAATTTGACTTCGAGTTCAGTATCGCTAACTTTGGTGACTTCAACCTTTGGTTGAGCATATGGTTGAAGTTTTTCTTCAACAATCGTATCTCTATATAAGTTTGGAAGTAAAGAATTGATGGCTTCATCCATCGCTTTCATCGGATCGATTTTGCTTCTGACCATCGCGGCAGGAGCCTTTCCTTTTCTAAAACCATCAACGGTTACATTCTTTGCTAATTTGTCATAGGCTTTTTCTTGAGCGTCTTTCCATGCTTTCTCATCGACGGTGACAAGAACTTCAACATGGCAATTTTCGAGTTTATTAACTTTTCTTTCCATAATATTTTCTCCTTTAAAAGTCGCATTATTGATTATAAATAAATTTATAAGTTTTAACAAGAAAAACACACATAATTTTTTTATGTGCTAATTTCTTTCCATAATTTATTTATAAATTAATTTTCTAAAGGAGAGATGATGTTAAGAATATATTCTTCTTTTTCGTTTAAATTTGTAGGATCAGGCATGATGCCATTTAATATTTTTTCGGCGATTGAAATAAAGGGATCTTCAAATCCTTCATCATCCACTTCTGGAGAATATGGGAAATAATTGATGGTGAATTGATTGAAAAGTTCCATCGCGATTTCAATCAAGGTCACATCCTTCTTACATTTTTTATCAATTTTGTTTTTAAAGCGTTTGACCACACTTAAATCCGCTTTGGCATTTAATGCCTTAGGATCTACATCTATTATTTTTCCAAAATAATTAAAGGCGAAGTTCCCCTCATATTTTTTCTCACACATCAATAAGAGAGTAATCGCTCTTATCGATTGGGTTTTCCCATTGGTAAGCAAATCTTGAAGTTCTTCTTCAAATGCACCGATATATATTTCAGGTCTTGATAAGTATTGAATCGCGGTTTGAAATTGTTCAAAGTCATCACTTTTTAGATATTTTTTAACTTTCTCGTTTGACATTGTAAAAGATTTGGATTGGGCCACTTCGTGATTCCTAATCCCGTATTCAGCGTTTTTCAGTAATTCTTCCACTTCTTGAGACTCATATGGTAATTCACGATAATAATCCAAAGCCTTATATGCCTCAGCGTGCCTATCCATACGAAGCAAAAGGTTGAGATGGACATTGATTAAATCCACCAAAGAAAAGCGTTCTAGAGCTTGATGATTATCGCTTAAATAAAGAAGCGCATCCTCGTTTTTATCTAAGGCCAATAAGGAAAGAAAATGAAAAAAATATTCCTCATCATTTTGACACTTTTCAGTCATGTTGAGGACTTCGATAAATTTCCCTTTTTCAAATAAATCAGAAATCTTAGACATAATTAGATTAGTAGTTTATTAGTAAATATTTAGTATTTATAACTACATAGTAGTTATTTAAAGAATTAGTAATTACAAAGTATCGTTAATTATTGATGATAATATGCTTTTCGGTGGTCTTAAATTTGACCTCTATCACTTCATCAAAAAGGGCTAAAACTTCAGGTGTTGGTTCTTCAAATTTATTCCACAAAGATTCGAATACATGCTCTGGAACTTGACGTTCTTCGTCCCTTTTAAAATTGTTGGAATAGCATTCCTCTTTGGTGTGGGGGAATAAGACTAGAATATAACGATCGTATTCTGGATTGTCTTTAATGTAGCTCACTCTTAAAGAATTAAGGTCACATAAAGCATCAAGGATGACATTGACATCTTCATTCTTATTCGCATATTCATGTATTCTCTTAGAGAATAATTCCCAAACTTCTTTTTGTTTAGAAAAATCTTGGAGACTTCCAGTTAATTCAAAACGAATCTCATCACTAGAAATAATATAAGTGTTTGAGTGGTTTTCGGAATAAATGTTGGCCCAGGTGGATTTTCCACTTCCCGGAGGAGCGCTTAAGATAATTAAAGTTTTCATTTTATAGACGGTTATAGACTAAAGAACCATAGTTCTTATCTTCTTCGGTGATATGAATTCCGAGTCTTTGGAAGGTTGATCTATCGACTTCGGAAAGAATAACGGTTGAATGGCATTCTGCTCCGCTTAATTTCGGAACTTGTTTTAAAGCCATCTCCGCGAGTGGATTGGTGTTAGCTTGAATGGATAAAGCAAGAAGAATTTCTTCCGCTCTTAAACGGGCATAACTACGATGTAAAAGTTCTGTTTTAAGCTTTTGCATTGGTTCGACAACCGCGGGAGATAGTAAGTGAATAGATTTATCTATTTTCGCTAAATATTTTAAGGTATTAACCAAAAGAGCAGCGCTCGCACCTAATAATGGGGAACGATGACCAGTAATAATCTTGCCATTGCTTAATTCGATGGCACAAGCTGGCTCTTTCTTTTCTTTTTGACAATTAAGCGCGGCAATGACGCATTTTCTATTTTCAGGAGTGACTCCTGCTTTGTTAAGCAGGATTTCCATCTTGGCAAGTGCGTCTTCGTGAAGTTTGCCTAAGAAAATCTTAAGTTTGGTCTCATAATATCTTCTGACGATTTCACGTTTACAGGCTTTATCCACTAAGGCTTTATCTTTAATGGCAAATCCCACTTTATTAACTCCCATATCGGTTGGAGAATAATATGGAGTCTCGCCATAAAGTTTTTCAAAGATGGTCTTTAAAAGAGGGAAGGTTTCAATATCTCTGTTATAATTAACAGAGGAGACCCCGTATTTTTCAAGATGATAGGGGTCAATCATATTGATATCTTTTAAATCCACCGTCGCGGCTTCATAGGCGAGATTGATCGGATCATCGAGGGCCATGTTCCACACTGGGAAAGTTTCATATTTAGCATAACCCGCTTTCACCCCACGCACATTCTCGTGATAGAGTTGAGAAAGACAAGTAGCCATCTTTCCACTTCCTGGTCCAGGAGCGGTGACCACCACGACTTTCTTTGTGGTTTCGATATAATCGTTTTTTCCAAGACCTTCATCGGAAAGAATTAAAGATATATTCTGAGGATATCCCGCAATCTTATAGGAGCGATAGACTTTGATTCCATTATTTTCAAGATGGGATTTCCACTCTAAGACACTAGCGAATTCTTCATAGAAGTTGATGACTACTGAAGAGACATAAAAGCCCTTCATACGATAGATATCGATGAGGCGTTCAACTTCGATTTGATAGGTATATCCTGTATCATTTCTAACTTTGTTAGAATTTATGTCGTTTGCGTTTACCGCAATGACGATTTCACAATCATCTTTGAGGCTTAAGAGCATTTGCAATTTACTATCTGGTTGGAAGCCAGGGAGAACTCTGGAGGCGTGAAAATCATCGAAGAGTTTACCGCCGAATTCAAGATATAATTTGTCATTAAATTGTTGAGCTCTTTTAAGAATCTCTTCCCTTTGAATTTTAAGATATAGCTTGTTATCAAAGGCCACTTTTTTCATATAAAAAATGATACTACTATGAGCACCATCTTTCAAAAGATATTTAATCTTTTTAAAATTATTTTGAGAGTTCTAAATATCTTTCTTTTCCAATTATTGAAGACATAAGGTTAATATATTCTTCTTTGTCAACCTCTTTCCCATCGATGGAAAACATCTCATAATTAACCCCGTATTCTCTGACGATATAATGAAGATCGACGAAACCATTCTTTTCATAGAAGGCTTTTCGCTGAAGTCTTTGGGAATAATTTAAAGCCTTTTCATCTAACTCTTCAATATTGATGATAATCCTTCTATCACCATATTTTTTCTTTATAAAAGAAAGAACCGCACTGCCATAGCCTTTTCCTTGCTCATTTTTACAAACCGCAAGATAAAAAAGGAAAAGAATATCTTGATATGGAACCACATAAGATAAGGCCACGACTTCTTCTTTTAAAGTCACCGAATATAAGGTGCTCTTTCCTTCTTTAACCCAGTTCATAAGGATGGCAAATGGAACTTTTTCGTTATCAGGGAATGATTCTTCATATAGCTTTTCAATCTCTTGGAGATGAATCTCTTCTTTTAAAGCATCTCTAAAAGTTAAGGAATTGTCTTCCTCATCCATTTCTTTCGCAGCTTCTATAATTTCTTTTAAAGGGTGGTAATAATGATAAACACCTTGGAAGAGATAACTTAGAGCAAGATAAAGGAAGACTCCACCGACAAAATAATGAGCGATTTCATCTTTGATAATTGACATAAAGCAGAGAATATCAAAGGTTAATAAGAATAATCCCGCAGGGAGATTGATAATCTTGTCTAACAAAGATTTCTTCTCTCTTCTTTTCTTATTTAAGCAAGTCCACATAAAATCAATAATCAACCATATCGACCCAATGGTGGTGATGACATTAAAGATGATACGACGAACACCCGCGCTGGTCCAGATTCCCGTGAGTTTCAAAACCCCAAGAACGATAAAAATAATTCCGAAACCGATGAGTGTTAAGGAATAGATGAGTTTAGCTTTCTTTAAATTATCATTCATTTTTTATAGATACGAGCCTCATACGGCCTTAGGGAAATAATATCATTAATCTCTTGATAATTACAAAGTAATAATTCGTTGTCTTTGAACTCCTCTAAGGCTTTTCTTTTTATCGGTTTATCACTAAAAGAGGTGATGACCACGATTGATTCATCTTTATTCTTTCTTTCATAAGCATAGACTTTGTTATCGTTTTTAAATAGTTCAATAACCTCCCCATCTTTGATGACGGGATGATTCTTTTTAATGTTGATTAAGTCTTGATAATAATGGAAGATAGAATCATTTGATTCTAATGATTGCTTAACATTGATATATTCCTTATTGGGATTAACTTTAATCCATGGTTCCACTTTTGAGAATCCCGCGTATTCAGTGTCATCCCATTGCATGGGAGTTCGAGCGTTATCTCTTGAGACTTCATAGGCCACTTTTTCTTTGACGATCATCTTCACTAAAGGATGATGTTTTCTTAGATTCATGATGTTATGGATTTCGACATCTTTATAATCCTCAAGTTTCTCAAAATGAGCGTTGGTCATCCCGATTTCTTGTCCTTGATAGATAAAAGGCGTTCCTTTTAAAAGGAAATAGGAAGACGCTATCATCTTCATCGAGACTTCTCTTAAATCCTTCTCGTTGGTGTTGAACCTTCCGGGCAATCTTCTTTGGTCGTGATTTTCTAAGAACAATGAATTCCATCCATTTATCTCATCAAGCCCCTTTTGCCATTTACGATAGACTTTCTTCATTCTTTGGAGTTTGAATTTACGGTATAGATATTTGACCCCCATGATATTATCGGTATCAGTGATATCAAAATTAAAGATCATATCAAGTTCTTGACGTTTGGGATCGACGAGCATTTTCGCCTCCTCTAAAGAGGACATCACGGTCTCTCCAACGGTCATCGCGTCATAATTTGTATAAACATCTTCATATAATTCATGGAGGAATTCATGGATTCTTGGGCCCATGACATAGGCATCTTTTCCTGTTAAAGCGATGGTTGGGAAGCGATTTTTAAAGTCTTGTTTTTTGCTAATTAAGGTGATGACATCACAACGGAACCCATCCACTCCCATCTCAAGCCAGAAGCGAAGAATATCTTTAACTTCTTCTCTGACTTTCGGATTCTCCCAGTTTAAATCTGGTTGTCCTTTTGCAAATAGATGGAGGTAATAATCCTCACTATTAGGGATTCTCTCCCACGCACCTTCCCCAAAAAATCCGGACCAGTTATTCGGAGGTTTCTTTCCATTTTTTCTTCCCTTTTTGATTATATAATAATCACGATATGGAGATGAAGGGTCTAAAAGCGCTTCTTTAAACCATTGATGCTCACTGGAAGTGTGGTTGACGACGAGATCCATAATAAGTTTAATCCCTCTTTTATGCATCTCCGCGATTAATATTTTCATATCTTCTAAAGTCCCAAAAGGAGGATAGACCTTCTTATAATCAGAAATATCATATCCATTATCCTCTTGAGGGGAATCATAGATGGGAGAGAGCCACACCGCATTGACCCCTAATTCTTGAAGATAATCAAGTTTGGAGATAATTCCTTTTATATCCCCTATTCCATCGTTATTCGAGTCACAAAAAGAACGAGGATAGATTTGATAGATAATCGCCTCTTTATACCACATCGTATGTCTCATAATTTCATTATAAGCATATTTCTTGATTACCATTAAATAATTCCTTTAAAATACTGCTAAAGGAGAACAAAATTATGTCAATTTACGATTTCACCGTCAAAGATTATAAAGGAAATGAAGTATCTTTAGAGCAATACAAGGGAAAAGTCCTCCTCGTGGTCAACACCGCGACAAAATGCGGTTTTACTCCCCAATATGATGGCTTAGAAGCTCTTTATAAAAAATATAAAGACCAAGGTTTTGTCATCTTAGATTTCCCCTGCAATCAATTCTTTAAACAAGCCCCTGGAACAAGTGAAGAAATCCATGATGCCTGTGTCTTAAGATTCGCGATTGGATTCCCACAATTTGAAAAAATTGATGTCAATGGAAAAAACGAAGCCCCTCTTTATCGCTTCTTAAAAGACAATAGCCCAAAACTTAAAGGCAAAAACATCAAATGGAATTTCACCAAATTCCTCGTTGATAGAGACGGGAATGTTATCGACCGTTTCGAACCAATGGAAAAACCTGAATCATTTGAGAAAAGAATCAAGGAAACATTATAAAAAAATATCCACATAAGTGGATATTTATTTTTTCACTACCACTTTTCTAATGAGTCGTAATAATAGACCAATTCCATAAGTGATAGAGATCATTAAGAGGAAGATTAGAATTCCAATTCCCATCCCATTAGCCCCGAACATGTACCAGTCATAATTGGTGTCTCCATATCCATTATGGACCGCGATATTTGTGATATAGCAAATCCCATAGATCGTCATTGGAACGACCCCGAAGAAAGTAAATCTAAAGGGAATTTCACTAATGGGGTCAAAGAACATAAAATCAATCATCGCTAGAAGCGGAGTGATTAAATGCATATAAAGATTTGGGCCTTTAAACATCGATACATATCCAAAGATAAAGCCTAAGAACAAGATGACGGTCAAAAAGGTTAAGACCACTCCAATCGTCGCGACAAATTTAGCGACCGAAAGCAATAAGGTCTTTTTAATTTCTTTTCCTAACATTTTTAAAATGAGGAAGGGAAGAAAGATAAGAGAAGCCACTCCCATTAAGACATTGCTATCGACGGTGAAAAATTTAAAAGCGTTAAATCCCGAAGCGGTCAATTCTCCATCGCTTCCAACGAACATCATAATGATGGAATTTATGACAAAAAGGACGATGAGAATATTGAATATCAATGAAACGATGCTAAAGGCGTTTTCTTTTTTCATAACGACTACATTTTATCAAAAATATTGTTAATACAAACGATTAATTGTTGGACCACTAAAGTGTATCTTCCACTGTACCACGGATCTTCAATATCTCCCATTTGCGGGGTGAATTCATTGATATGATGAAATTTATCGTTGGCCATAGGATAACGATAAGAGATGATTCTTTTATTCGAAGAATCCATATAAAAGATATAATCAGCTTTTTCATAATCCTCTTTTGAAAGAATATCAGCGTAATGCCTTTTAAAGGGAACATGAAAATCCTCCAATGTTTGTTTCATCGGAGGATAGATATCATTATTGATTTCCTCGTATGAAAGGGCTCTTGAAAGAATTTTAAATTCTTTTTCTCGACCTCTTTCTTGGAGAATCTTTTTAGCAATCCATTCCGCCGCAGGGCTACGGCAGATATTTCCATGACAGACAAAGATTATCGTTTTCATCCATCTTATTTTAGGAGATTTTATTTCACTAATGAATAAGCATCTTCATCGACATAGATGGTGCAATCTGGGTGATCTTGAAGAATGGAGCAAGGAACTTCTATAGTTTTTACTCCTTTAATTAAATTATAAATCGCTTTGGCTTTGTTCTTCCCGGTGGCGATTAAAACAATCTTTTTAGCGTTCATGAT
>CAJOQN010000074.1 GCA_905236535.1 uncultured Bacilli bacterium | reverse complement strand
GAAGCCATATGGTCATCAAAAATGTCGCGGAGGATAAAAGTCTTTGTTTTACATATGGATATTCTAATAGATTTTATCTAGCGGATGGAACTTGGTCGAATATCAACCTCTATAAGCAGGCGTATACATCTAACGTCAGTGTTCAACACAATTTAACTAAAACTGTGTACAATCAGGGCGATAAAATCGAATTAAGTGGTTTAGTTGTTCAAGTTACTCTATTTGGCGCCTCTCAATATAACTATGAATATGACTCTAATAAAGGCTTCTTTAAACATGACGAATACGTTTCAGGAATAGGAGACACTACAAACACCGTAACCTTTGTTGACACTGATTTTACCGTGAATATCACCGTTAATCCTGTGACGGCACAATATCAAAGAATAAATTCTTCTTTACATGACTATCGTGGAAGATATTATTTTGCTACTCAAGTAGGAAGTAACAAATATTTATTTAACGGCTATGACAACAATGGAAATAACCCATTCTTGGCTTATTTTTATAATAGTCAAGGCCTGGAATATGTTGATGTTGATCCTTCTACAGGGACTGACATAGAAAGAGAACATTCTCAGATGAATATAGTTAAGTATGATGCCACTCAATATAGAATAAATTATGATGGTAGTTACTATATGGGAGTTAACGGAGATGGGAATATCTTTTATTCAACTAAAGCCTTTGAAACATCTCTTTTCCAATTGGTGCATGATTCCTCAAACAACTATGTTTATATCGCATTAATTGAAAATAACATCGTCACTAACAAGGTGCTTTCTTATTATAACGGTGGGTGTAAATTCCTTGAAAAAGGAACGGAAAATGCTGGAGTTTTTAGGCTCTATCATATTATTGATCCTGACACTATTATTAATGAAATTAACTCCCTTACTAATGAAATGAAGACTGTTTTTGCCTTATGTAATGACCAAGGACAGACAGATTTCTCTACTGATGTTAATAAAGGCATTAATCGATGGAATAATCTAAGTGCTTCTTTCCTTGGTTTACAGCTTGATAGCCAAGGTTATCTCGGAAATATTACATATGTTCATAATTAAGAAGAAAAAGACTCAATTGAGGACTTAATTGATAGATACGACTATATTATTATGAAATATCCTTCCTTAGATGACTTTATGGGAAGAAAACCTTTTGCCGAGTCGCTTCAACCTCAACAAAGTCTATTTGTCGTGCCTTATTTCCAAAATAATCTAGATTTCTCGATGGTTTTAATTATCGTAGCAATCGCTACATCAAGCGTTCTTCTTTTCACTTTAATCATCATTAAAAAAAGAAGTCACTCTTAATAGAAAATAATATTTATACATTCCCATATTTCTTAACTTTCTTACTTAAAAGATTTTTAACTGAAAAGAAATAATAATCTAACACATTAAAATGTTGGGCGTTTTCTCATGCGACCACTTTTCTCATATTGTGGCTCAATTCCAATATTTTAAAAAAGCCATATAGAGAAGACGATAACCCTATAAACAAAATATATAATGAGATAGAAAAAGAAATGGAGACGAAATAAAGTCCGCTTTCTTTTAAAAAGTAAAAAACTTTTAAATTGAGATTAAAATCTTAGCCTTTTTATATTGCGTGTATACGCCTTAATTTAATACAATAATATAGTAAAGAAGAGGTACATCGTTAATGAAAACTTTAGTCGTGTATTTTTCTCGTACTGGAGAGAATTCAGTGAGGGGAGAAATTGAAATTGTATCCAAAGGATACACAGAAATTGTCGCGGAGAAAATTGCCCAATACACCGGTGGAGAATTGTATAAATTAATCCCCGTGGAACCATATCCCGAAAATTATGAAGAATGTGTCAAAAGAGCACGCGCGGAACAAGAAGCGAATAAAGAAGTTCCATTCCTTAATCCAAAAGATAATTTAGATGATTATGATGTCATCTATTTAGGATTCCCAAACTGGTATCGTTCATATCCACGAATTGTCGCCACATTCTTAAAGAAATATTCCTTGATTGGAAAGACCATCCGCCCATTCTGCACGAACGAAGAAGGGGCCTTTGGGATTGGTGAACTCGAACTTCGCGGCGCGGCAAAAGGAGCGATTATTAAAGCGGGATTCGCCACTCGTGGAGTCAGAGCCCCTGAATGCGATGAAGAATTATCAAGGTGGTTAAATAAATAATGGAAAGAAAGATTACTAATGACCTTTATTATATCGGGGTTAACGACCATCAAGTCGACCTCTTTGAGGGACAATATATTGTTCCTAATGGAATGGCCTATAACTCCTATATCATCAAAGATGAATTAATCGCGGTGATGGACACCGTAGACGTTAAATTCACCAAAGAATGGCTTGGTAATATCAAAAAGGTTTTAGGAAACGAAAAACCAAATTATTTAATCGTTCAACATATGGAACCAGATCATTCAGCGAATATCATGGAATTCCTTAAAATCTATCCTGATACCTTTGTGGTCGGTAATTCTAAGACCTTCACAATGATGGCTAATTTCTTCCATCAAGAGATTAAGAATAAACTTATTGTCAATGATATGGACACGCTTAATTTAGGAAAACATACATTGACCTTTGTCTTTGCTCCTATGGTCCATTGGCCAGAAGTGATGGTCACCTATGATAGTTTTGATAAAGTCTTATTCTCCGCGGATGGCTTTGGAAAATTTGGCGCCTTAGATGTCGATGAAGAATGGGCTTGTGAAGCTCGTAGATATTATTTTGGGATCGTTGGTAAATATGGGGCTCAAGTCCAATTGCTCCTTAAGAAAGCGGCCTCATTAGATATTCAAACCATCTGTCCATTACATGGACCAATCTTAGATAAAGATTTAGGCTATTACCTCAATCTCTATAATATCTGGTCATCCTATGAAAGCGAAGTGGATGGAGTCGCCATATTCTATACCTCGGTCTATGGTCACACCAAAGAAGCCGCTTTAAAACTCGAGGCTTTATTAAAAGAAAAAGGATGCCCAAAAGTGGCGATTGCCGACCTCGCAAGAGATGATATGGCGGAATGTGTCGAAGACGCTTTTAAATATTCAAAAATCGTTTTGGCGACCACCACCTACAATTCTGGAATCTTTCCATTTATGGAAACTTTCCTCAATCATCTTTTAGAACGCAATTATCAAAAAAAGACCATCGCCTTAATCGAAAATGGAACTTGGGCTCCGACGGCGGCCAAAGTCATGAAAGAAAAGATTAATCAAATGAAGAATATTAATCTTCTCGAACCAAATGTGAGAATTATGTCATCATTAGATGAAACCTCGTTAGCCCAACTTGAAGATGTCACAAATAAACTCACCAAAGAATATCAAGCTCTTCTTCCAAGCGAAGAAAAAGTTAATCCAAAAGCTTTGTTTAATATTGGATATGGTTTATATGTCGTAACCTCGAGAGATGGGGATAAAGATAATGCTTGCATTATCAATACGATGACCCAACTCACGGATAAACCTCTACGAGTCGCGGTGACGATTAATAAACTTAATTTGACCCATGACATGGTCAAAAAGACTGGCTTATGCAATGTCTCATGTCTCAGTGTCGATGCCCCATTTAAAGTCTTTGAAGATTATGGCTTTGTCTCGGGAAGAGATAAAGATAAATTTGAAGGCGTAGAAATCGTTAGAAGCGATAATGGAATCGCCGTGATCACCACTCACGCGAACGCCTATTTATCCTTAAAAGTGGAATCCTCGATGGATTTAGGAACCCATACGATGTTTCTTTGTTCAGTCCAAGAATCAAAAGTTCTTTCCGACAGGGAGACGATGACCTACACTTATTATCAAAAGAATGTGAAACCTAAGCCACAAGCTGTCAAGAGAAAAGCGTGGGTGTGCACCGTATGTGGATATATCTATGAAGGTGAGACTTTGCCCGAAGATTTCATCTGTCCACTTTGTAAACACGGAGTCGCCGATTTCGAACCACTTAATTGATTTATTAAAAAATAAAACATAAACTTAAATAAAGGAGAACTAATCTATGGAATTAAAAGGTTCAAAAACAGAGAAAAATTTACAAGAAGCTTTCGCGGGAGAATCTCAAGCCCGTAATAAATATACCTATTATGCTTCCAAAGCCAAAAAAGAAGGATATGAACAAATCGCCGCTTTATTCTTAGAAACCGCGGAAAATGAAAAAGAACACGCTAAATTGTGGTTCAAATATCTCCATGACGGGGAAGTTCCAAACACCGTTCAAAACTTAAAAGATGCGGCCGCTGGAGAAAACTTTGAACATACTGACATGTACGCTCGTATGGCTAAAGAAGCGGAAGAAGAAGGCTTTATGGAAATCGCCGCCAAATTCAGAATGGTGGGAAAGATTGAAGCCGAACACGAAAAACGTTATCTCGAATT
>CAJOQN010000073.1 GCA_905236535.1 uncultured Bacilli bacterium | reverse complement strand
GCGGACACTTTAAGGACGACATAGTAACCTTGGGTTTCCTTTTTGATTTCGTAAGCAAGAGTACGAAGACCCATGCTTTCATCAACTTTTTCAACCTTTGCTCCCTTGCCTTCAAGAATCGCGTTTAATTTAGCGATTTGCTCTTGGCGGGCGGTTTCATCTAAGTCAGCTTTTAAAATGTACATAATCTCATATTTGCGCATTTTACTACCTCCCTCTGGACTCTGACTATTTTTCTATAAATAGTAGAGAAGTATTTGCTGAAACAGCGTATCTATTATATAGGAGAGATTTCTTAATGTAAAGCGCGCATACGTCAAAAATTTTGTCTTTAATTATATATATGTAAAAAATTATGAATTTTCGTAAAATAAATTTTTCGATTATAAAAATATCACCCAAAGGGTGATATAATTTTTTATTTAATTGAAGCGACTTCGCTTGGATTCTTAATAAGATACTTTTTGTATTGAATGATTGCAATAATAGTGAGGGCCACAATTGCTTCAAAGAAAATCGCAATTACAACAAACCCAAGGCTAAATCCTAATTCCATCTCGCTGTTTCCAGAAGATAACATAAGAGGCGCAAGCGCGGCACATATCGCGGTAACTTGAGCAAAGAAAGCAGCAAAATAAGAAAATAATGCTATTTCAGTTGTCTTTTTAAAGATGGACCAATGAACGGCCGCAAAGCACAACAAAGTTACAATTGCAAAAACAAAAGAAATAGTGCCAGCATTCATTCCAACCATAATTGGGGAATTGAAAGTGATGACATAGATTGGATATAAATATTGATTAAAATCAATTGGAAGAATTGGCAAAAAGAACGCTAAGACGCTTAATCCTGCAGCGATGATAAAGAACAAATAGAAACTTGGAATGCTCTTTTTAACTTTTGGAGATTCGATGTTTGATTCTTCTAATTCTTCGACTTCTTCGGGCACAACTTCTTCAACGATACTAGCACCACAAAATTTACAAGTTTTAGAATCTTCTTCGATTGGTAATTTACAATTAGGACACACTATTTTTTTAGCCATAACATTCTCCTTTATTTATCTTTCATTGTTGGGAAGAGAATAACTTCTCTCACTGTTGGTTGGTCGGTCAATAACACTGCAAGTCGATCAATACCCATACCAATTCCGCCTGCTGGTGGCATTCCGTATTCAAGGGCTTCAACGAAATCTTCGTCTAATTGTTGACTCTCTTCGTCACCCAATTCTTTGGCTTTAAGTTGAGCCATAAATCTTTCTCTTTGGTCGATAGGATCATTAAGTTCTGTATAGGCGTTTGCGAGCTCTCTTCCATCGACGAATAATTCAAATCTCTCGGTAAATCTTGGGTCTTTTCCTTTTTTTGTCAAAGGAGAGACTTCGATAGGATATGAATAAACAAAGGTTGGCTGAATTAAATCATCTTGGCATAATTGCTCGAAGAATTCGTTCATTACATAACCGACAGTGTTCTTGAATTTATCGAGATGAATATCTCTTTCGTCCGCTAATTTTTTTGCTTCTTCAAAGGTCATGTCTTTAGAGAAATCAATTCCAGTTTTTTCTTTGATTAAATCCACCATAGAGATCCATTTAAATGGTTTTCCAAAGTCTAACACCTTGCCTTGATAATTTACTTTGGTAGAACCGGTAGCGGCTTTTGCAGAGGCTCTAATCATGCCTTCGGCAAGTCGACGCATACTTTGAAGATTTCCATATGCTTCATAGACTTCAATTGAGGTGAATTCAGGATTATGAGAAGAATCCATACCTTCGTTTCTAAATAAACGACCGATTTCATAAACTCTTTCCATACCACCAACCAATAATCTTTTAAGATTAAGTTCAGTCGCAATTCTAAGATAGAAATCTTTATTAAGAGCGTTGTGGTGTGTAATAAATGGTCTAGCGTTCGCTCCACCCAAGATTGGGGAGAGAATTGAAGTTTCAACTTCAACATATCCTTGATCATCTAAATAATTTTGAATGCTTCTAACAATTCTGGGTCTCGCGAAGGCAACCTTTTTTGCATTATCATTCATAATTAAATCGAGATAACGTCTTCTATATCTTTCTTCGGTATCAGTTAAACCGTGGAATTTCTCTGGAAGTGGGTGCAATGATTTTGTTAAGTGGGTGTATTTTTCCGCACGAATTGTTAATTCGCCGGTTCTCGTCATCATGACTCTACCTTTGACACCAACAATATCACCAATATCTGCGAGTTTGAAAAGATTATAGGCTTTCTTTCCAACAACATCGATGCCCATATAAACTTGCATAAAGCCAGTCTTATCTTGAAGGGTCATAAAAGAGGCTTTACCCATTCTTCTGATGGCCATAATACGACCCGCAAAAGAAACATGAAGATTAAGTTTATCTAAACCTTTAGAGGATTTTTTACCAACTATTCTACGAATATCTGAGGCGTGGTGTGAAACTTTATAAGCTTGCCCAAAAGGATCAACACCCATTTCAGTGTATTTCGCTAATTTTTCACGACGAGCAATTTCTTGATCGTTAAGTTGGTTTTGATTGATATTGTTATCCATATAATCCTCCAGTTTTGACCAAATAAATGGTCAACATAAAGTCATATTATTTTAATTTCTTTAGAGTGTTTTGTAAATACTCAAAAGAAACCATATTTTGGGCTAAATCGCGTCTTACATCTTTAGAATTCGGGAATCCAGTAAAGAATTTTGGGGCAATGCTACGATATATTCTCATGGCCTTTTCTTCCCCTTTTTCATCAATCATATACTTGGCTAATTCTAGACAGTAATTTATTTGTTGATCTAACGAAGGGTTTGGCAATCTAACGCCTGTTTTAACATATTCATCGATTTGTTTAATTAAGAATGGATTACCGAGAGAGCCTCTCGCCACCATAACGGCATCTGCTTTAGTAAGTTCTAAAGCTTTAATTGCGTCATCAAGCGTAAAAATGTTTCCAGAGACAATTAGAGGCACATTCATTTTTGTTCTTAAATCTTTTAAAAGTTCATAATGTGGTTCACCACTATATAACTCCTTGGTTGTTCTAGCATGTATGGCAATCGCGTCCACTCCCGATTCTTCTAAGAGTTTAATGACTTCCATATAATTCATGTGTTTGTTATCCCAACCTAAACGAATTTTAACAGTGATAGGAATATTCATTTCTTTCTTTAATGTTCTAACAATATCCGCTAAAACTTCTGGGTTTTTCAAAAGAGCAGAACCCGCTCCTGTTTTCGTAACTTTTGGAACCGGACAACCAGCATTAATATCTAAAAATGAGCAAAAAGGAGCGGTTTTTGCCACTATTTTTGCGGCTTTTAATAAATTTTCAGCATCCGCACCAAATAATTGAATGCCAATTGGGAGTTCGTCGTTTTTTGTCTCAAGATAGGTATATGTTTCTTTATTTTCATAAATCAATCCGTGATCAGAAACCATCTCAGTATAGGAAAGCGAAACGCCAAATTGTTTCATAAAACGACGATACCCGCTTGAAGTAAAACCCGCCATTGGAGCAAGCACTACTTTCCCATTAATTTCAATATTGCCAATCTTCCACATATTGAAGAAAAGGGAGTTTTATTCTCCCTCTTTGTTCTCCTTGTTTTCTTCGGATAATTGATTCTCAATATCAGGAATATCAATTGGTGGAATTTCTCCACTTTCTTTTTCCTCAACTTGAGGTTGTTCTTCTATAGAAGGTTCTTCTTGAGGAACAATCTTTTCATCTCTTTTAAGATGACCGTTTTCAAGAAGGTAATCAATTTCTTCAGCAGTAATTTGCTCATGTTCAAGAAGAGTGTTAGCAATCAAGGTAACTTGATCTTTATATTTAGTAATCAATTCTTTAGCTTGAGCGTAAGCAGATTCAATAATTCTTCTAACTTCGTTATCAATTTGAAGTGCGGTTTCGTGTGAGAAGTTCAATTGATTGCTTGTGTAGTCTCTTCCAAGGAAGACAGAACCAGTGTTCTTTTCATATTGGATAGGACCAAGAGCAGACATACCTAATTCGGTAACCATCATTCTAGCAATAGAAGTTGCTCTTTCGATATCATTTGATGCACCGGTAGAAACATCTCCAAAGAAAATTTCTTCTGACGCCCTACCACCGAGAAGTCCACAAATTTCAGCTTCCAATTCGCTCTTTGTTAAGATAAATGAATCGTCTGGTGGAGACATACGTACGTGGCCACCTGTTTGCCCACGTGGAATAATCGTGATTTTTTGGACTTTGGCAGAATGTTCGAGTTTCAAACCAATAATCGCGTGTCCAGATTCATGGAAGGCCACCATTTCTTTTTCTTTTGCACGCATTGCTTGTTTGGTCTTCGCTGGACCTGCGACACGACGATCAATAGCTTCATCAATGTCATCCAAGCCAATTGCTTCTTTATTTGCGCGAACTGCTAAAATAGCAGCTTCGTTAAGAATGTTTTCAATATCAGCACCGGAGAAACCAACAGTTCTCTTTGAGAGAGCCTTGAAATCAACGTCTGGTGATAATTTTTTCCCTCTAGCGTGAACTTTGAAAATAGCTTCACGTCCGTCAGCATCTGGTAAAGAAACAGTAATTTTTCTATCGAAACGACCCGCTCTTAATAAAGCAGGATCTAAGACGTCATCTCTGTTTGTAGCGGCGATAACAATAATTCCAGAGTTATCTTCAAAGCCATCTAATTCCACCAATAATTGGTTAAGTGTCTGTTCTCTTTCGTCGTTTCCACCACCAAGGCCGGCACCTCTTTGACGTCCAACAGCATCGATTTCATCGATAAAGACTAAGCAAGGTGCGTTTTCTTTAGCAACTTTAAACATATCTCTAACACGTCCAGCACCAACACCGACAAACATTTCGACAAAATCAGAACCAGAAATAGAGAAGAATGGAACACCGGCTTCGCCAGCAACCGCTTTTGCAAGTAAGGTTTTACCGGTTCCTGGAGGCCCCACTAAAAGAATACCTTTAGGTAATTTAGCCCCAAATTTAGAGAATTTCTTAGGTTCTTTTAAATAAAGAACGAGCTCTTCCATCTCTTGTTTTTCAGCATCACAACCCGCAACATCAGCGAATTTTGTTTTGCTCTTATTAATTCTTCTAGCTCTAGATTTGTTGAATTCCAAAGCTTTGTTGTTGGAATTTCCAACCACATTAGAGAATCTCATTAAAAGGAAGAAGGTAACTAAACCAGTGCCACCCACTAATATAATTGTGGGTCCCCATTGATCCCAGAAACTAACAACATATGGGTCGGTGACATGATAGTCTTCTCCAACCATTTCTTTAATCAATAATTCAAAACTGGTTGTGGTTTCAGTGCCACCAATTGTGAAAGTTCTTTCTTCATAGAAGGTGTCCCAAAGAATAACAACCTTAAATGCATACTTTTTAGTGGATGAAGTATCGGTTCTATAAGTTCCGGTAATAGACATTAATGTTTTCTCTTTAGGAGTAACGGATTTGATTTCGGTAATCTTTTTTTCTTCTAAATTCTTGGTGAATTCTTCAAGAGTAAATTCTTTGGTTCTGTTATTAAAGAACACAAAATACACTAAAGTGACAATCGCTGCGACGATTGCGAGCAAAGATATAACGAAGCCTAGTGATATTCTTCTTCTTGGATTAATTTCTTTGTTTTCTTCTGGCATGGGGAACTCCTTTTTTCGAGAGATTGATACACAACCTAATTAGGCTAGATGATAAAATGATACTATTTTTGAAAGATATTTTAAAGAAATATACTTTCTAAGACCCTATCTTTTGATCACTAATGGTTTCAAATGATGGGATTTCTTTGTTTCCTTTTGTTTCGATGTGGGCTTTAACAATAATGATATGACTACCTAAATGAAGTTCCACTATCGAACCTTCTTTTATTTCCGTGGAGGGTTTGGCTACTTTATCAGATACCAAAACATGGCCTCTTTCAACAAGTTCTTTAGCGATTGTTCGACGCTTAATAATGACACACTTTTTTAAAAATAAATCTAATCTCATACTTTTGGTTCTTTAACTGTGTTAACTGTATAAATATTAGAAAGCGATTTTAGTAAATCAGTTAAATCGTCAAGCCACCCTTCTCTCTTATACATAGTAATAAAGAATTTTCTATCGCGATAGGTAATTTTTGTAAAAGATACAAAAGGCATTAAAGTTTGCACCATAATATTCCCTATTCCACGAATATTAGAAAAATCAGTTCCTAAAACAAGATCCACAAATTTTGTGTATTCTTTGATTTCTTTGACATCGGCTTGATTAAGGTGGATATCAATTAATCGCTTTTTAAAGAGTAATTCTGTTTCTGGTGGAATTTTGCCATAGATATCGGTCATCTTTTGCTTTGTTTCCACAATCATCTGATAATTCTCACAGCTGTTAATCTCCTGATATAGTTCAATCTTGTCGGCATCTGAGGCATAACTATCAGGAATAAAGGCTTCACCTGACAAAGTCGCAAATAATGGTAATGGCTTTTCTTCGGTTTGTCCGCCTTCCATTTTCTCTTTGACCGCATCATTAAGGAGTTTCAAATACATATCGAGTCCAATGTTGTCGATAAAACCGGCTTGTTCAGGACCCAAAACATCACCAGCCCCTCTAATCAATAAGTCTCTTTGAGCGATTTTATAACCGGAACCAAGTTCGGTAAATTCCTGAAGTGCTTTTAACCTCTCTCTTGCTTTATCATTTAATTTTCTACTATCTGGATACATCAAATATGCATAAGCAATTCTATCACTTCTTCCCACTCTTCCTTTTATTTGATAAAGTTGCGCCAAACCATATCTTTGTGAGTCTTCAACAATAATCATATTTGCGTTTGGAACATCTATTCCGTTCTCCACGATTGAGGTAGCGATTAAAACATCTAAATCGCCATTATAGAAGCTGATCATGACATCTTCCATAGCTTTTTTATTCATTTGTCCGTGTGCAACTCCAACTTTAGCGTTTGGCACTAATTCTTGGATTTCAGCGGCCTTTCGATAAATATCAATAACTTGATTATGAAGGTAAAATACCTGCCCATTCCTCGATAATTCTCGTGAAATTAATTCTTTTATGACATCAGGTTTATACGGGGTTACATATGTCTGAATTGGCATTCTTTCATGTGGTGGGGTGTTAATCTGTGATAAAGATCTAACTCCTAATAAAGATATTTGAAGAGTTCTTGGAATTGGTGTTGCAGATATGGTTAAAACATCGATGTTAGTCTTCATGGCTTTAATCTTTTCTTTTTGTTCAACACCAAATCTTTGTTCCTCATCAATTATTAACAAACCAAGATTTTTAAATTGAATATCTTTTGATAATAAACGGTGGGTTCCAATAATTAAATCCATTTGACCGTTATTAACCTGCTTTACGTAATTCTCTTCGTCTTCTGGATTAGTTAATCTTGATAACATTCCAACGTTTACACCATAGGGAAGAAACCTATCTTTTGCTAATTCATAATGTTGTCTAGCTAAAAGCGTTGTGGGGCACAAAAACGCAACTTGTTTACCTGAAAGAATGGCTTTAAAAGCGGCTCTAAAGGCTAATTCTGTCTTTCCAAAACCAACGTCACCGCATAATAAACGGTCCATTGGTCTTTCGCTTTCCATATCTTCTTTAATTTCTCTTAAAGATCTTTCTTGGTCTTCGGTCAAAGCGTATAGAAAATCTTTTTCAAAGTCTTCTTGCATCTCATCGTCTTTTCTAAAAGAAATGCCTTTAACTTTGCTTCTTTCTATATATAAATCCATTAATCTCTTCGCGAGATCACTAATTCGTTCTTTAATTTTTTGTTTGGTGTTTTCCCAATCTTTTCCATGAAGTTTAGAAAGACGAGGCACAAATCCTTCTTTTCCAATATATTTACGCACTAAATGGAATTGAGATAATGGGACATATAAAAGTTCATCATTTCGATAGATAAGTTTGAGAAAATCTTTACTTTGCCCTTCGATTAAAAGAGTTTCTAATTTGACGAATTTACCAATGCCTTCATATTCGTGGACAACATAATCGCCCGGAGATAAATCTTCAAACGATTTTATAATTGCTCCTTCTTTAAATTTGTCGGAATATGCAATTGATTTTATTTTGATATTAAATAGTTCTTTCGCGGTTAAAACTGCTATTTTTTCATCTGGTAACACAAAGCCCATTGGGCAGTTAAAAAGCGATATTCCAACTTTATTATTGTAGGGTATTGTTAAACCTTCGCAAAAATCGTATTGAATATTGATTGAAGATAACATGTCTTGAAGCAAATAAATATGCTCTTTAGTGTCCATTAAAATCAATAGAGAATATTCGTCGTTTAAATACGCTCTAATGATTTCTAACGCTTCACTTCTTTTGTTTGATTGATATGGAATTGGTTTAATTGAAAAGACAAAATCTTTATCGTTTGTTTTAAAAGTACTCGTCCACCAAAGATGCTCTTGGGGTTTTACAATACTTTCAAAATCCCATCCAATTGAAAGGTTTCTTAAACATTTCCCATCTTCATATAAATCGATTAAATAATGTAGTGATTCTTGATTATAAAGTTCTAATGATTTATTAATTTGATCTTTATCGACAAGAATCTTTTTATATGAATAACAATAATCAAATAAACACCATAAATCATTTGATAAAAGAGAATAATATTTATAAACACCTTGATCAAGGTTAGAAGTTATGACTTTATCAATTAATTCTTCAATTGTTTCATTCAACCTTTCTTTAGAAAGAAGAGACAATTTTTCAATATCATCGTTTAAATGAGATTTTAATATATTGGTTGAATTAACAGCTTCTTCATCACTAAATAAAACATCAGAACTCGGTAAAATTTCAATCTTTTTAACAGACTTAATTGATGTCTGAGTAGCAATATCAAAAAACCTAATTGATTCAATTACATCACCAAAAAATTCAATTCTTACAGGGTGCTCATTATTGATTGAAAAGATATCAACAATATCTCCTCTCGCGGCGAACTGTAAAGAGGAATCAACTTTATTAACTTTTAGATAACCAGCTTTAGACAATTTTACCTTTATATCACTTAAGTCGTATGTTTTATCAACCTCAAAAGAGAAACTAGAATCGATGAAACGTTTCGAACTTGGCAAATATCTAATTGCTCCTGTAACGGAAGTAACAACAACTTTTTTGTTTTTGTTTTTAATTATTTCATTTAAAACATACAAGCGTTGGGCAACCATCTCTTTTGATTGGGCAATTAAATCCGATCTAATTAATTCATCGACCGGAAATAATAAAACATTTTCTTTTCCTAAAAAAGAGACTAGTAGGTTATATATGTTTTGGGCATTATATAGATTTCGGGCCACGATTAAATAATTATCTGGGTCGTTTTTAAAATAGGTGGATACTAGGACAGAAACACCAACAATATCATCAACCACAAAAGACCCCTTTTGACTTTCGAGGGGGGGTATGTTTTTGTTAAATTTAAGCTTGGAAAAAAGTTCCAAGGAATACCTCCTTAATTAAATAGAGACATTGCTTTTTCAAAGGTAGATTTTAATGATTCTTTAAGAGCGGAAACTGCATTTTTGATCGCTTCATCAATAAGTGGTTTTTCTTCTTTTGTTGGTTTCGTTAAAACATAATCAATAGCATCGAATTCTGGCTCGCCAATTCCTATGCGAATGCGTTTGATTTTTTCAGTGCCTAGTTGCTCAATGATGTTTTGCATTCCTTTATGTCCGCCAGAAGAGCCTTCAATTCTTAATCTGATACTTCCAACAGGAAGAGCCATATCATCAAAAACAACAACGATATCATCCAAATCAATTTTAAAAAAATTGACAACTTTTCTGACCGCGGTTCCTGACAAATTCATAAAAGTGGTTGGTTTAAAAAGAATAACATCTTCCCCAAGCACTTTGCCACGACCCAAAAAACCATCAAAAACCTCTTTGTCGATATCTATCTGCGCTAAATCGGAAAATAGATCAACAACATCGAAGCCCGCGTTATGACGGGTGTGTTCGTATTTTTTACCAGGATTTCCAAGACCAACAATAAGTTTCATAAAATCTGGTTAATATTATATCACAGGTTTTATTTATAATAAAAATAATTGAATAGCGTTATAATTCTTAAAATGTTATATTCAATTTAACTATGAAAGTTAAAAACTGGTTTAAATCTTTATTAGCAGGTGTTGGCATAGGTGTCGCTGCCGCAGTTCCTGGTGTAAGCGGTGGCACAATCGCGGTCATTTTAAAGGTTTATGATAAACTTCTTGAAGCCATCGGAGATTTATTCAAGCATTTTGTTAAATCGTTTTTGATTCTTTTGCCTATTTTATTAGGTGTTATTTTAGGCATAGTGCCTTGCATTATATTATTTCATTACGCTTTTTCTGGCTTATTATTTGCAATCATCTGTCTTTTTGCGGGTTTGATTATTGGTTCATTCCCGGGGATTTTTGATGAAGTTAAAAGCGAGAAACCTGGAAAATTATGCATATTTATATGCATTATTACAGCTTTAGTGGCAATTGGTATTGGAGTTGCTTCTGCTTTATTGGGTGACAAAATCGATATTTCAAACTGGTTTATAAATCCTGAATGGTGGTTCTATTTGTTATTAATTCCTGTTGGTGCTTTAGCATCAACCGCTTTAGTAGTGCCTGGTATTTCTGGATCTATGATTCTTTTGGTTTTAGGTTTTTATACACCTTTATTAGAAAGAGCAACTTTCGCTATTACACACATTGGTGGAGAAAATTTCTGGGTAATTGTTTTAGAAATCTTATGCTTCGGTATTGGGGTTATTATTGGTTTCTTTACCATTGCTAAATTCATGGGATTCTTATTAAAGAATTGGAGAATCAAAACTTTCTGGGGAATAATTGGTTTTATTGTAGGCTCCACGATTGCATTATTCTTTAATCACGACATCTATGCATATTATCAAAAGTGGGCAGCTGGTGAACAAGGCTATTTACCAATGTGGCTAGAAATGATTATCGGATTTGTGTTGTTGTCTGGCGGGATTGTCTTGTCTTACCTATTAGTCAGATATAATCGCAAACAAAAAATATTGCTCGAACAGCAACAAGAAATAACTGAAAATTAATCAAAAAAATGGTGATTTGCTTGAATATTTGCAAAAATCACCATTATTTTTTTATTTTCCTTTGAACTTGTTATCGTACCTTTTAAGGTTCCTATAAACAGAATCAAGCTGTGGGAATAATTTGAGATAAACGTGTTTATAAAGATATTGATATTGTTGGTTTGCGAGTCTATCTGGGGTAAACACATCAGTGATGTGAGCCATTGATTTCATGCCTTCTTCAACAGATTGGAACTCACCGCATGCATAGAAGACAGAAGTTGCCGCTCCTAGTGTTGTGGCCTCAATTGTTTGAACTCTATATACAGGGAGTCCGAAGATGTCGGCGGTAATTTGGCAAATAGCGTCGTTTTGCGATCCACCACCAGAAATTCTAATTTCTTTAACTCTGTGTTTTTGAGATTTTTCAATTCCTTCTAAACCTTCTCTTAATGCGTAAGCGATACCTTCAATGATGGCCCTATACATGTGTTCGCGGGTATGAATATCCGAGAAACCTACGATTGCACCTTTCGCGAGAGGTCTTTTAAGACCTGGTCCCCAATATGGTTGTAACACTAATCCGTCTGATCCCGGTGGAATAGAAGCAAGGTTGTGATTTAAAACTTCTTCAACCGCGGTTGATTGAATTTCTGCTTGTAAAGCTTCTTTGGCAGCAAATTCTTTGGTGAACCATCCAATCATCCAATAACCACGATAGATTTGAACTTCCATATTGTACCAATTAGGAACAACCGCACCATAAGCAGGAAGGAATGGTTCTGGTTCATGGTATTTTTTATTCGAAACTTCAACCGTTGAAGCGGTTCCATATGAAATAGCGGCTATATCTTTGCTAAGCGCTCCTAAACCTAAAGTTTCACATCCCTTATCAGAACCGGAAGCATAAACTTTAATGCCTCTTGGAAGTCCGGTTTCATCTGCGACTTCATCTTTGATGGTGGAAATTATTTCGCAAGGATCGACTAATTCGCAGAGCATTCTGCTTGGAATACCGAAAACGCGTCCTTTTAATGCACCTTCTTTATACCATTTTCTCTTTTTAAAGTTGATTGGATAATGACCGGTCAATCCTGAAGGAGAATCAGCAAGTCTACCTGTTAACTTATAGATGAGATATGTTGAGATGTTTACATACTTTTTGGTTTTCAACCAAACATCTGGTTGATTTTCTTTGATCCAGTGGGCCATTGTTCTTTTTCTATTAAGAACGATAGTGTTTTCCATACCCACGAGTTTAAACGCTAACGAATGGAGGGTAGGAAGCCTTTCTTTTGCTTTTGCCATTCTTTGGTCCAACCATAAGATAACACTTCTAATTGGTTTATAATTTGCGTCTAATAAAACCGCACTATCTCTAAAGGTTGTAACCGTTGCTCCGCAAATATTTTCAATCTTACCTGGATTTGCTTTAGCTAATTCTTTTAAAGCGCTAACGCAGTGATTCCAATAAAAATCGGCATCTTGTTCTGCCTGCCCGTTTTCAGGTGAAAGATAAACGGGGTCATATTTATTTTTAATAAGTGAAATGATATTCCCTTTTTTATCAACCAAAGACGCTCTTAATGACTGGGTACCTACATCAATGGTTAAGACTAATGGATTTTTGTTCATAGTGGTTTCCTTTTGTTCTTATATTACCACAAAAAGCTATTTTTTAATAAAAGTGGTTTTTTATAGTTTTGATTATGTTGGTGTGCTAGAATTGAAATGATGGTGTTATAAAGTTTATAACACTTAGGCTATTAGGAGGAATAATATGGCTGAAAAAAGATATGTTTACCCCTTTGAAGAAGCTTTCGGTTTAGGAAAGGAACTCTTAGGTGGTAAAGGTGCTGGTTTAGCAGAAATGACACACATTGGTGTCCCAGTACCAGAAGGTTTTACTATCACCACAGAAGCCTGCACTCTCTATTATGATAGTGGCAAGGCCATTCCAGAATTTGTTAGAGAACAAATCTTCGACGCTATTAAAGGCGTTGAAAAGAAAACTGGAAAAACATTTGGTGGAAGTAGCAAACCATTATTAGTGTCTGTCCGTTCTGGCGCTCGTGTGAGTATGCCTGGTATGATGGATACCATCTTAAACTTAGGTTTAAACGAAACCACTTGCGAAGCATTAGCAAGAGAAACAAATAATGAAAGATTCGCGTTAGACTCTTATCGTCGTTTCATCCTCATGTTCACAAACATCGCTAAAGGACACCCAAGAGATGATATGGACAAGATGCTCGAAGAAATCAAGACGAAAAACGGTTACAAACTCGATACCGAAGTCACAACCGAACAACTTAGAGACTTAGTCAAACGTTATAAAGAATATTACAAAAAGACCTTTGGTGAAGAATTCCCATCTGATCCAAAAGTTCAATTATTAGAAGCGGTTGCCGCGGTCTTCAGATCTTGGGACAACCCACGTGCTAATATTTACCGTATGCAATACAGCATTCCTTATTCTTGGGGAACCGCTGTTAACGTTCAATCCATGGCCTTTGGTAACAAAGGTGAGACATCTGGAACTGGTGTTGCCTTCTCAAGAAACGCTGCTACCGGTGAAAAAGAAATCTCTGCTGAATATTTACCAAACGCACAAGGTGAAGATGTTGTTGCAGGTATCCGCACTCCTCTCCACATCGATGAATTAAAGAGAAGAATGCCTGAAGTCTACGAACAATTCGTCAAAACCATTAAGAACATGGAACTCCACTATCGCGATATGCAAGATATGGAATTCACTGTTGAAGAAGGAAAACTTTACTTCTTACAAACCAGAAACGGTAAGAGAACTCCTGCTGCCGCCCTCAAGATGGCGTGTGACATGGTTGATGAAGGCTTAATTACTGAAGACGAAGCCGTCTTAAGAATTGACCCAGTTTCCTTCGATAAATTATTATTACCTAACTTTGATAAAGCTGATTTAGACTCAGCCAAAGATAGATTAATTGCCAAAGGCAATCCTGCAGGCCCAGGCGCCGGAACAGGTAAAATCGCTTTCACCGCTGAAGAAGCAGAAACCAGACATAAAGCTGGTGAAAAAGTTGTCCTCGTTCGTGCCGAAACCTCTCCAGAAGACCTTATTGGTATGATCGCTTCTGAAGGTATCTTAACGATGCGTGGTGGTATGACTTCTCACGCCGCCGTTGTTGCTCGTGGTATGGGTAAATGCTGTATCACTGGATGCGCTGATGCATTAATCAACGAAGAAGCTCGCACCCTCACCATTGGTGGAAAAGTTTATACCGATCAAGATGTCTTATCACTTGATGGTTCCACCGGTAGTGTCTATGTTGGTGACATTAAAAAGGTTGCACCAGACCTCAGCAGTGGTGACTTTGGCCGCTTAATGGGCTGGGTTGACCGCGCTAGAGATTTAAAAGTTCGTGCTAATGCTGATACTCCAAGAGATGCACACCAAGCTAAATTATTTGGTGCTCAAGGTATTGGTCTCTGCCGTACTGAACACATGTTTTTTGATAAAGATAAAATCTTCCACTTCCGTAAGATGATTCTTGCTGAAACCAAGGAAGAAAGAGTTGCTGCTTTAGCAGAAATCGAACCATTACAACAAAAAGACTTTGAAGGTCTCTTTGAAGAAATGGGCGAACTCAATGTAAACGTTCGTTTACTTGACCCACCACTACACGAATTCTTACCACAAGAAGATGATAAGATTTTAGAATTAGCAGAAGCCACCGGCCACACTGTCGAATTCATCAAAAAGAGAATTTCTGATTTACACGAATTCAACCCAATGATGGGTCACCGTGGATGCCGTCTTGACGTCTCCTATCCTGAAATTGGTGAAATGCAAACCCGCGCTATCATCAAAGCCGCTATCGCGGTCAATGCTAGACGTGGTTTAAAGATTGAACCAGAAATCATGATTCCATTAACTCTCGATATTAGAGAATTAAAATTCGTCAAAGCAATCGTTACAAAAACCGCGGATGAAGCTATCAAGGCTGCTGGTGTTAACATGAAATATCATGTTGGTACCATGATTGAAATTCCACGTGCTGCCTTATTATCTGATGAGATTGCTGAAGAAGCAGAATTCTTCTCATTCGGCACCAACGACTTAACCCAAATGACCTTTGGATTCTCTCGTGATGATGCTTCCAAATTCCTCCCAGATTATTATGCGAATAAGATCTTAGAAGAAGATCCATTCAAGACCTTAGATCAACATGGTGTTGGCAAACTTGTCAAATTCTCTGTTGAAAATGGTCGTAAGACAAGACCAGACTTACACATTGGTGTCTGTGGTGAAACCGGTGGTGAACCAAACTCCATCGAATTCTATCACAAAGCTGGTTTAGACTATGTCTCCTGCTCACCATTCCGTGTTCCAGTTGCTAGACTTGCCGCTGCTCAAGCCGCTATTAAATTCCCAAGAAAGAAATAGTTGCTTAGCTAAAACTTAAACAAAACTCTGAGCTTCAAAACCCAGAGTTTTTTATTGTTTTTTCAGCAAAACCTTAATATTTTTAGCGAATTGTTTTGTTTTTATAAAGTTGGAATGATTCTAATTTTTGGTTGTTTCCAATTGAGGTATTTTCGCTTATGACAGCGTTTGGTTCAACGATGTTATCATCACCAAGAGATGAGTCTTCTATCCACGACCCTTTGATTGTGTTTCTATTCCCGATATTAGAATTCGAGATATAAGCATTTGGACCGATGTAGTTTTCTTCTCCAATTTGGCACTTGCCCAAAATGATGGTGTTTGGAAGAATAATGGTGTCTTGACCAATTTCGACATCTGGGGAGATATGGGTGGAATTGAGGTCTTCAATTGAAACACCATTCATCATCAATTTCTTATTAATCTTTTTAGACAAAACTTTACTTACATAAGATAGTTGTTGTCTATTAGCGATAGAAAAAGCTTCTTCTTGGTCTAGTGTTACATAAGAATCAACCTTAAAACCTTCATTAATAATTTTGGTTACGATATTTGAAAGTTGTGATTGTTGGTTGCCGTCTGGATTTTCTTTTTTTAACATTTCAAAAAGTAATTTGTTATTAAAGATATACGCGCCTGTATTAACTTCGTTAAATTGCTTTTCATCATAGGAGCAATCTTTTTCATCTTTCACCGCGACAATCTTTTGACTTTTTGGATCACGGATAATTCTCGCATACCCTTCTGGTTTTTCAAGATAGGCAGTTAAAATAGTGACGTCGTTTTCATAACGTTCGTGCTTTTTAAACAAATTTTTAAGAGTGTCTTTTGTCAAAAGAGGGGTGTCTCCAGATAAGATGATGGTTTCTCCCTCTAATTCGTGTAATAAATCATACGCTTGTAAGGCTGCGTGCCCTGTTCCTCTTTGAACATCTTGCCACACAGTTTCCGCGCGGTCTCCTACGATTTTTTTAATGGTTTCTCCACCAAAACCCACGACCACTATTTGTTTGTCAATTTTTAATGTATCTAGAACATCAAGTACATATCCAATGATTGGTTTTCCTAAAATAGGAAAGGATACTTTAGAATCTTCTTCTTTTGATTTCATTCTTAGGCCTTTACCGGCCGCTAAAACGATAGAATATCTCATTAATTCTCCTTACTTTAAGATTTTTGTTAGACAAACTTTATAGGTATCCTCTAGTTCTAACTCAATCTTTTTTAACAACTTAGCATTTGTGCTTAAAGCAAAAACCGCAGAGCCTGAACCGGTCATTCCAACGATGTTTAAGCCAAATCCTTTAAGTGTGTTTATAATTTTATCTATTTCTGGAAGAAGTTCAACCGCCGGCTTAGTTAATGAATTATTAATGTTTTCTGCAAGCATCTCATCGTTTCCAGTTTCTAAAGCTTCAATTACTTTATCAATATTGCAAGTGTTCAAAGTCATCTCGTCAGACTTGTCAAAGATTTCTTTCGTAGAAAGACCTGCTTTTGGTTTCACGATTAAAACATGGTAATTATTTTTAATGTTAATTGGTGTTAAAACTTCTCCAATTCCCTGCATTCTAGAAGGAACACAGTCAACAAAGAATGGAACATCTGCCCCCAAGGAAATTGCTAATTCTTTTAATTCTTCGCTTGAAACATTTAATTTTAATAATTGATTAACGCCCTTCATGACAAAAGCAGCATTTGAAGATCCCCCACCAAGGCCCGCTTGCATCGGGATAACCTTATGAATGAATACTCTAAATTTTTTATCAATCCCATATTTAGCCGCAAACTTTTCAATAGCAAATGTGGCAACATTGTAATCGATAACGCCTAAAGAAAAATCATCGATTGTTACATATGTATCGGCGGAGGATTTTAGGACGCTGATTAAAATGGTGTCATGGAGTTCAAGAGGAACAATGACGGAATCTAGAGTGTGATAACCACTGTCGAGTTTATCGACAACATTTAAGGCGATATTAATTTTGGCATAGCTTTTTATAGATAGCATGATATAAATCCTCCCTTATACATTATTATATATTTTTATAGATTAAAAAATATTGGTCTGGTGTCAATTGTTCAGGACGACAATTAAGTGGAATTTGACACTTATTCAATATCTCATTAGCCTTCTCTTTATTGTTTAGATGCCTTGAAAGATTATTCAATATTGTTTTTCTTCGATTAAGGAATAATGATTTTGATAATTTATAAACTTTAAAAGCATCTTCGTTATTTTCGTCTTTAAAATTAATAGAAAAGACCACAGACTCCACTTTAGGAGCGGGGTAAAAAGAGCCTTTTCCCACTAAAAATTCTTTTTTAATATCCGCTATTAAATGAAGCAAAACAGATGTTGGCCCATATTCGCTTCCTTTAGTGTCATTAAAGTGATTAAAAGCTTCGTTTTGGCACATCAATACCATACGTTTTGTTTTACCTTTATTTATTAACAAATAAGTGATAATTTCCGTTGTAATATTATAAGGAAGATTCCCCACGATTTTATCATAAGAGCAAACGTCATGTTTTCTAATGTCATTAAGGATAATATTGATGTTTTTATTATTGGTGTAGACCATATTTAAAAAGCCCACCATATCATAATCGATATCCACAACATCAATGTCATTAGGAAAAAAGGAAAGAAAATGTGTTAAAGAGCCTAACCCGGGACCTATCTCTAGTATCTTTTCAGAGTTTTGGATATTTAATAAATCAATTATTCTCTTAGAGACATTTGGATCAATTAAAAAGTTTTGCCCATAATCTTTGTCGGGCTTAATGTTGTTGCGCTCGCATAGATCCAAAATGTTGTTTCGATTAATTTCCACTTTTTAGATATTCCTTTAAATCTTCTTTCTCAATTTTCAATATATTTAATCTTTTTAAAAGGGTTTTAGAATTACATTTCCCTAGTGAATAATGTTTACAAATTCTTTCTTTAATATTTGATGATTCATCTAATCCTACAATCTTTAAATTATATAAATCTTCCATCAAAAGTCCGTTATTTTTAATTGTTTTTTGTGATTCGTGGGGTTTTAAGAGTGAAACAAGTGTTTCTTTGTCACATTCCGCAACTCCATGCTTTTTACCATTAAAGTGGGCACCTTCAGGAACATAAACATTAATTGCTTCCTCAACAATAGAATTAAGTTTTTTTCTAATTTCTTCACCAGCGTTATCTGGATCGGTAAAGATAATAATCTTTCTTCTTTTAGAAACTTCTTTGATAAATTCAATATCGTCTTTGCAAGACATGAGTCCGTTTGAAACAAGAATATCAGTATCAACGAACGATGATAAACGACTTTTATCGGAATTACCTTCTACGATTATTAAGGCATCGATATATATTTTAGATTCCAAACAATCTTTTTGCGTTTTCATAAGTCTGTTTTTCAACTTCTTTGACCGGAAGTTCTTTAAGTTTAGCAATTTCTTCCACTACATATTTAGCATAGCCAGGAATATTTCTTTTTCCTCTAAATGGTACGGGGGTTAGATAAGGATCGTCAGTTTCCACTAATAGTCGTTCCAAAGGAACAATTTTAGCAACCTCTTTAAGATTAACAGCGTTTTTATATGTGACTGTGCCACCTAAAGAAATATACATATTACATTTAATAAAATCTTTAACATTTTCTGCACTCCCAGAATAACAATGCATAATGCCTCCTTTGTTAACTGGGTGCTCTTTCAAAATATTTAAAGTGTCAAAGATTGCGTCTCTAGAGTGAATGACGATTGGTAAACCGCGTTTATTAGCTTCTTCGATTTGTTTTATAAAATACTTTTTTTGAATAGCTTTAGTTTCTTCTCTTTTATCCCAATAGTAATCGAGACCAATTTCCCCCACCGCTACAACTTTAGGGTGATTAAGTAACTTCATAACGTCTTCAAAATCCTTGTTGGTGATTCCTTCTAAATTTTCTGGGTGATATCCAACCGCCGCATAGATGAAATCATATTGCTCCGCTAATTTTATAGCGTTGATTGATGATTCCTTGTCCCATCCAATGACCAAAATATTAGAAACACCAAGTTCTAAAGTTTCTTTAATAACATTCTCCCTGTCGTTATCAAAAGCAGAATCATTAAGATGTGAGTGAGTATTAAAAATCATATTATTTACCAACGCAGAATCTAGAAAATATTTCTTTAGAAATATCTATTTCGTTATCCTCGCCCATGATTGCTAAAATCGCACTATAAGCATCCATTAAAGAAACAGAAATCAAATCAACACTTAAATCATTTTTAGCGTCTTCGATAGCTTTATTTAGTGAATTAATCGCTTGTTTCAACAAACCAAGTTGACGAGCGTTGTTTAAAGATGGGTTTGTAAATGCTTCGTTTGTGATTCCTAAAACTTTCTTAATTTCTTGTTTTAAAGAATCAATGTCGTTATTAATCGCGGAAATATAAATCTTGTTGTTATCTTTTTCGGACACCGTATCTGCCTTGTTATAAACAACGATTCTTAGTTTATCTTTTGATAAATCTAATATTTCTTCATCAAGCTTTGTTAAGTCGTTTTGAGAATCTAAAACAACAATAACAAGTTCAGCTTCATCGATACTCTTTTTGGCTTTATCAATACCAATAGATTCTACAATATTTGATGATTGTCTGATTCCTGCAGTATCTAATAAATGTAAAACAATACCATCGAGAACTACATCGCCTTCAACGATATCTCTAGTGGTTCCTTCTATATCTGTAACAATGGCTTTTTCTTCACCAAGAAGAGAATTTAAAAGTGAGGATTTTCCAACATTAGGCTTTCCAACAATCGCGACTTTTACGCCTTCTTTGACAATTCTTCCTTTTTCACCAGATTCCACTAAATGACGTATTTTTCCAATAATTTCGCTGCAAACTCCAACTATTTTCTCTTTATTTGCAACTTCTATATCTTCATATTCTGGATAATCAATATTTACTTCAATCAATGAAATTAAATCAGCAATCCTGGTTTTGATTGGCTCTACCAAGGATGAGGTATCACCTTTTAAAGACATCATAGAGAGGTTCTTTGCTTCTTTGGTTGTAGAGTTGATTAAATCATTGATTGATTCCGCTTGAACTAAATCAATCTTTTGATGAAGGAAGGCGCGCATCGAATATTCTCCACGTTCTGCGAGCCTTGCTCCACATTCAATCAATCGTTCAATTATTTCATTAGCAATCAACAAAGAACCATGGCAAATGATTTCAACAAGATCTTCGCCTGTAAAACTTTTTGGTCCTTTATAAGCAATTAAAACCACTTGATCAATGACACTATTGTCTTTATCTTTAACTTCTCCGACCAACGCTGTTCTTTCTTTGATGAGGGTCAAGTCTTTAGAAAAACATTTAGAAACCACTTCAAAAGAATTATCACCAGATATTCTAATCAAGGCGAGAGCGGATTTCATGGGTGGAGTAGCTAAAGCAACAATTGTTTCAAACATAATCTTTTTAAGTTAAAAACACCCATAGGGTGTTTTATAATTATTCAACGTAAATAATTTGAACTTGACGATGTGCACCATCACCGGTGGATTCGGTTTTGATGTTTGGCATACCTGAGCAGGCGTTATGAATAACACGTCTTTCATCTGCGGGCATTGCATCAAAGGTGTATGTGGTTTTGGTTTTTTGAACTTCATGCGCTAATCTTCTAGCCATTTTGTGAAGTTTGAAATATTTCTTTTCTTTGTAGCCATTAATATCGAGCAAGATTCTGAAATGGCGACGGAAATGATTGCTAACCGCAACCTTTACTAATTCGTTTAAAGCTCTTAAAGTGCTTCCATTATTTCCGATAAGAATTGGATTATGAGTGGAGTCAATTGTGATTCTAATTAAATCATCATCTAAGACGGTTTTAACGGAGCTCTCAATACCGAAAGAGTCAATAACTCTCAAGATATAGTCTTCCGCATACGCAATGATGTCGCTTAATTCATAAACATCAACAACATATCTTTTGTTAAAGATACCAATCTTTTTATCCTCGACAGAATAAATCAATTCTTCAATTGGTTTTTGGAGTTCTTCGCTAGCAAGTTTTAAGGCTTCATCAACAGTTTTACCTTGATAAACTTTCATATTTATCTTTTCTCCTTTTTCTTATTTTTCCTGCTGGCAATAACGGCATTGGTAATTAAGGCTTGAACAAGTGAGAAAATAGCACTGATTAACCAATAAATACCCATACCAGATGCAAGCGCAAAGCCCATAAAGATAATCATCGCAAGCATACCGTATTGGAATAATTTCATACGTTTGGCGTTTTGATCGGCAGTTGGGTTTTTGCCAAGTTTTGCAACTTTGGCATTTTGTTTTTTCTGAATATATTGTGGAAGTAACATTGATGCTGCTTGGGCACCAGCCATAAGAAGGAATAAAATCAAAGCGGTAACGGCAGCGCCGGTTTTCCATCCAGTTGCACTAAATAATACAGCGGAAATGGATTCGCTTAAATTTAATCCTAAGAAAGATCCGGTGGATAAGGCAGCAGAACCTTGTAAAGCACCCCAAACACAGATAAAGACAGGGAATTGCACAATCATAACAAGCATGGATCTAAGTGGATGCACACCGTGCTTCTTGTAAATCGCTTGAGTTTCTTGCGCTAAACGAGCTTGCTCGTTTCTATTTGTGTTTGCGTTAGGATACTTCGCTTGGATTTTTTGTATTTCTGGTTGAACAGCTTGCATCTTAGCATTGCTTGTGGTTTGACCGATGGTCAAGAAAATCATGACGGAACGGACAATAATTGTGACCACAACAATCGCTAAAACAGCGGCCCAACCTTGAGAAACTTGGTTGTTTGGAAAAACGTTCCTAAGCCCGTCGGTGACGACATCAGCGAGAGCGCCAATTGGCCAAACCAATAAGCCTTCAAAGAAGGTGAATTTTCCATTAATTCTCCAAGAATATGCCCATGTTTTGGCTTCAATATTAATTGGATTTCTTTCGCCGTTTGAACCGTAATAGCCATAAACGCCATCAGAGGTTGCAAGGCAAGAACGATAATTTCTAATATAACTATTCATCTGTGATTTGTAATATTTGACAAAATCACTAGATGGTAATTCATCAATACCAATCGTTTCTTTGGTTCTAACCAATGAATCAAAATATTCCCAGTTTGTCCATTTGACTGCGGTGCTGAGATAAGAAACTTTTTCTGCTCCATCAACACCATTATCTTCTGGAATGTTGTAATAGAATTTGTAATATCCATAATCTGCGAGAACATTTAATGTGTTTTCGTAATTACCTTGATGATATTCGCCCTTTAAAACCGTAATTTCAGAAAGATCAATTGACTCTTTTGTAACAATATATTTCAAAACTTCTTCATCGAAAGCTTTAAAGTAGTTGTTAGATGGAATGGTGATACCATTCTTTTGTGCGTTAACAAGGATGGTTTGCAACGCCACACAATTGCTGGTGTTGGTGTAAGAATAAATATCAAGTTCTTGATCGTTGATTTTAATCTTTTGTGAATCAGCAGGACGATCTAAATCTTCTTCGGTGTAATATTTTGTTGCCCCGTAGTCAAAGGCAAAAAGCATGTGAGCTTTATCTTTGGTTGAACAAAAAGAAGCGGTACATCCGGATAACGCGACAGCACCAAGAAGTAAGGTGCCACCAATTAAACCTAGTTTAGCCTTTTTATTCATTTACTGACTCCTATATTCTCATTGTGCAAAAAATCACACAATGTTTGTTCGTTTTCTTGGAATGAATTCTCAAGAAATTTAGTTTTAGCAATAATCACAAGGTCGAATGGTTCTTCAAAGTTAACATTTGCATCACACATGGCGCGAATTTGCCTTTTAATTTTGTTTCGCACTACAGCGTTTCCGAGTTTTTTAGAAACGGATATACCAATTCTTAAGTGATTATTTTCTGTTTTTAAGAGAGCGAAATGGAAAACGCCAGCATTAACGTATTTCCCTTTCTTGATTGTTAATGCAAAATCTTGATTAGATTTTATTCTATTAACAACTTTCATTCGCTACCTAATTACGCAGTAAGTTGTTTGCGTCCCTTTGCTCTACGACGAGCTAAAACTTTACGACCGTTGTGAGTTTTCATTCTCGCACGGAATCCCGCTCTACGAGCGTGTTGCAATTTGCTTGGTTGATACGTTCTTTTCATATGATAATTTCCTCCGTTTTGAATACGCGTAATAAAGATTATTTCATTTATTAATAAATGTCAATTAAAACATATGGGCGCGTGTGCTGGACCGCTTTAGAAAGCAAAAATGTGGATAATTATTAGTTTTCCACAAAGATTATAACCTATTTTGCATCAATTATTAAAAGAAATAGTATAACTATTTAGTTTAGAAATATTAGTGTGCAAAACCTTCTTTTTGAATATCCACACTGCCAAATATGTGTCAAAAATTTATCGACATTTTTCCCACAATTCCAAAAATGTGGATAAATTAAATTTATAAATAAATTTATCAAAAAAGTAATGTGGAAAACTTATTTTTCGCACTTTTTTATTTAATTATCTTGTGGAAAATCCTATAATTTATCTCAGCTATAAAATTAGAAAAGATTGGGATTAATTTATGGAAATTACAGTAACTGAAATCGCCAGACTCTGGGATAGAACCTTAAGAAAAATAGAAGAAAAAGTTAATGATAGAGCGGTGTTTGCCTCTTTATTCGAAGGATCTTATATCGATGAAGTCAAAGGTGATACCTTGGTTATTGTTTTTAATTCCACTCTTGCCACCACTTTGATGAGAACCAAATATGCTGATCTAATCAAAGATGCTATTTCAGAAGTTTCTGAAACTGATTATAAAATTTCTTGTGTTGATGCCGAATCAATCAAAGATGAAAGAAAAGAATACGTAGAAGTTAAAAAGAAAAGCGTTTATTTCCAAGACACATCTATCAATGCAAATTTGAATTTTGACAATTTTGTGGTTGGAGATTTTAATAGAGAGGCTAGTCAGGCTGCATTGCTCGTGGCCTCTAACCCTGGAAGAATGTTTAATCCTTTATTCTTATATTCAAACTCCGGTTTAGGAAAAACACACTTATTAAACGCTATTGGTAACTCAATAATTTCATCAAGGAATCCAAACGCCAAAATCCTATATATCACCAGTCACGACTTTGTTGACGAATATATTAAATATGTTAAAGATGAATCTAGTTCTGAGAACTTAAGAGACTTTTTTAAAGATGCAGATGTTCTCCTTTTTGATGATGTTCAGTTCTTAGCAAATAAGGTTAAAACTGAGGAGTTCTTTTTCTTGGTTTACAACGATCTCATCAACAAAGGTAAACAAGTGGTCATCACCTCAGATAAACAGCCTGTTGAATTAAAAGGTCTTGAAGAGCGATTAGTTACAAGATTTAGCCAAGGTTTAGTTGTAAAAATCAACGAACCAGACACATTAACGTCAGAAAAAATATTTAGAAAAAAGATCGAAGCTGCTAACTTAGATATCAACAAATTTGATGAAAATGTAATTACTTTCTTCGCTGAAAAATTCTCCAAGAATGTTAGAGAGCTTGAAGGTGCATTAAATAGGTTAATTCTTACAATAGTCACAGAGAAGCATGTTGATCGAATTACATTAGATATCGCAAACAAAGCGGTTCTTACTCTGGATGGCGGAAAAGCGTTCTCTGATCAATTAAATGAACAAAAGATTATTAGTGTTGTTGCAAACTACTACAATATATCTGTTAGTCAATTAACTGGAAAAATAAGAACTGGTCAAATTGTTCTAGCGAGACATATGGCGATGTACTTAATCAGAGATGTTCTTGATTTGCCACTTAAAAAGATTGGCGATGCGTTCGGAGGTAGAGATCACACCACAGTCATGTCCGCCATCGAGAGGGTGGAAAAAGAGTTAAAAAATAATCCACTACTTATCAATGTGGTTGAAGAACTTAAAAAACAAATCAATGAATAATCTCACTTTGTGAGAGATAGCTAAAAGCTAGTTGTAAATTCATAGATGATTAACCTTAACGGTCAACTTATCCACATAATCCACACAGCTTAATATTATTAATAATTAAAATAAAGAAATATAAATAAAATAATTCAAAAAGATAAGAGATAGTTTTACTTAAGATTTATTGTAAATAAAAGTGTAATATCTTTGTCTTCTATGATAAAATTATCGAAAAGAGGTCTTAATATGCGTTTTACAATCGTTAGAGAAGAATTTCTTAAAGGCTTAACAATTGTTGGTCGTGCAATAGCAGCAAAGAATCCTGTTGCAGTCCTTTCTAATATCAAACTTGAACTAAATGAAGAGGGATTGGTTTTAACTGGATCGAATTACGACTTAAGCATCAAAACATTAATCCCATTTAAAAATGGTGATAACGAAATTATTAGAAATTACAAAGAAGGTGCTACTTTAATCAATGCCAAGTTGATTACTGATATCGCGAGAGAGATGGAAGAAAAAGAAATTACTCTCGATGTTTTAGATACCACTGTTGCTACCATTAATGACAAACGCTCCGAATATCAATTAAACTGTGTCAGAGTTGAAGAATACCCAGACCTCGATTTAGAAGCTGATGGCACAAACTTAGTCTTAACAACAGCTGATTTTGATTTATTAGTGGATCAAACTGCATTCGCAGCATCAAATAAAGATCAAAGACCTGTTTTAACCGCTATTAACCTAGAAGCTTTTGAAGGCTTGTTAACTGCCACTGCTACAGACTCTGCAAGAATGGCTAAAAAGATTATGTCCGTTCCAAATGATGTCGGATTCAATGTTAGTGTTCCAGCCAAGATGATGACAGAAGTCGCGAGATTGATTGAAGGTGTTTCCGCGGTCGAGATCGCCGTTGGTGATAAGAAGATTTTATTCACATTTGGAAAAACAATCGTGGCCACTAGATTAATCGCTGGCGATTATCCAAATACCAAAAATATCGTCCCACGAACAACCAATTATTCATTAGAAGTTAATTCTCAAGAATTAATCAAAGCGATTACAAGAGCTAAATTATTATCTTTAGATAGAGAAAATGTTGTTGATTTAACAATGTCTGAAGAAGGCGTTACAATCTCTGCAAGAGCTAGCCAGGTTGGATCTTCAAACGAGAAAATTGAGATGTATCGCTTCGAAGGAGATATGCTTAAAATCTCATTCAATTCCGAATTTGTCGTTTCCGCGATTAGAGCACTCGGAAGCGAAGATGTTGTTTTCGGGTTTGTTGGAGAGATGAAACCATTTGTTATCAAAAACCCAGCAGATGAATCCGTGGTTCAAGTTGTTACTCCAGTTAGAACCTATTAGTGAAATATAAACGCAATCAAAACAAAGGCCTAAATCAAAAACGGGCCTTTTTTGCTTTGTTTTCGTGTTTTAGGTAAAAATAGCAAATTTAGCAAAAACGTCAATTAGAGATATGTTTAAATGCCAAATAAAGGGTGATTTTTCCGCATTTTCGGACTATAAAATTTAAGGGAATATTTTTATTCCCTTTTTTATTTATAAAGTGTATAATGCTAGTAAGGAGTTTTTTTGTGACAAAAATCCAAGTAAAGATTCGTTCCGATGAGGATTATATTACTCTTAATGTTCTTCTTAAGATTGAAGACATTATTGAGACCGGAGGGATGGCAAAAAGTTATCTCGCTTCTAATCCTGTTAAGGTCAACGATGTCTTAGAAGATAGAAGAGGGAGAAAGCTTTATCCAGGTGATTTAATCGAAATCGAAGGTAAGGTTTACGAAATTGTTAAATGAACATCAAAACCCTCACGCTTAAAAACTTCAGAAACTATTCATCTTCCACATTTGAATTTAAACCAGGATTAAATATCATCACTGGTAACAACGGCATTGGGAAAACTAACGTTGTAGAAGCAATCCACTACTTATCGATTGCGAGATCGTTTAGAACCCAAGAGGAATCAGATTTAATCCAAGAAGGTAAGAGCAACGCAGAAATATTTGCTTTGATTAAAGAAGGAGACATTTCTCGCAAAATTAAGGTCGCCTTTACCAGCAAAGGAAAACAAATCTTTATCAACAACAAACCTGTTAATAAGATTTCTGAGCTATCCAAATGTGTGAATGTTTTACTTTTTGAGCCTAAGGATGTCTTTTTATTCAAAGGAGCGCCTAAGGCCAGGAGAAATTTCTTAGATATTAATATATCTAAAACATCTCCGAAATATCTTGAGATTTATTCAAGGTATGAAAAAGTTTTAAAGCAAAGAAATGATTGCTTAAAGAGTGATAATGTTGATTTATTACTCCTTGAGACATACACCGATTTGCTTATCGAATTATCTCTTCCAATCATCAATGCGAGAGAGCAATATGTCAAGGATATCAACGATATCCTTATAAAAATAACGCGCGCGCTCACAGGTAAAGAGAGTGATGTAAAACTTAATTACACCCCATTCATCAAACCTGATGAGAACTACTTAGAAAGCGCAAAACAAGCGTTTAAATCCGCTCTAGAAGGAGATTTGAAGAGGAAGGCAACATCTATCGGGATTCATCGAGAAGATATCTCTATGAGCCTAAATGGACAAGATATTGCCGTAAAAGGATCGCAAGGAGAAAACAGGATCGTGGCATTAGCCTTAAAGCTTAGTCCTTACTTCTTAATCCAAAACAAAGAACAGAGGCCAATTGTTGTTCTCGATGATGTCATGTCAGAACTTGATCAAACACATCGCTTGAGATTGGTAAAACTATTAAACAAATTTGAGCAAGTCTTTATCACCGCGACCAAACTCGAAGTTAAAGATGCTGCTCAATATCATCTAGCAAACAAATAAAGGAGGTTTTCTGAATGGAAGAAGAAAACAAAACAGTCGTTAATGCTGAAGAACAGCAAAACGCCCCAGCAGAAGCCAAAGAAGAGCCAGAAATCAAAATTTCAGAAATGAATGAAGAAGAAGTTGCGCTCGAAAAGGCTGATGCGAATTATACAGCGACTAATATTCAAGTTTTGGAAGGACTTGAAGCTGTAAGAAAGAGACCTGGTATGTACATCGGCACAACCGCCTCTCCAGGACTTCACCACTTAGTGTGGGAAATCGTCGATAACGCAATTGACGAAGCTCTTGCCGGATATTGTACCGAAGTCTCAGTTTTCATCAACGAAGATGGAACCATTACTGTTGTCGATAACGGCCGTGGTATTCCTGTTGATGTCGTTGCTAAATCTGGCCTCTCCGGTGTTGAAACCGTTTTTACCGTTTTACACGCGGGTGGTAAATTTGGCGAAGGCGGAGGTTATAAAGTTTCCGGCGGTTTACACGGTGTCGGCGCCTCTGTTGTTAACGCGTTAAGTGAATATCTCGATGTTTGGGTTCACAAAGATGGTGGAGTTTATTATATTCGCTTTGAAAATGGTGGACATCCAGTTGGACATCTTGAAAGAATCGGTGATTGCCAAGATACCGGAACCACCGTTAAATTCAAACCAGATGCAACAATCTTTGTTGAGACCACAACTTATGAATACGCGGTCATTCGTGATCGTATGAAACAAATCGCATACCTCAATAGAGGTATTCGTATTAATGTTGAAGATAAGAGAGAGGGACAACAAAAGAGAGAATCCTTCTGCTATGAAGGCGGTATTAAACAATACGTCCAATTCATCAATACAAACAAAGAAAAATTGTTCGATGAAGTTATTTATTGTGAAGGAAGCGAACCAATCGAATTAGCCAGTGGCACATTGTCCCATGTTTATGCTGAAATCGCCCTTCAATATAACAATGAATATTCACCAAATGTCTTCTCCTTCTGTAATAACGTCAACACCCACGAAGGTGGAACACATGAAGAAGGTTTTAAGATGGCGATCACTCGTGTCTTAAACAATTATGCTAGAAGCATAAAAATGTTAAAAGAAAACGATGATAACCTTTCTCAATCCGACGTTTTAGAAGGTTTGACCGCGATTATTTCTGTCAAACACCCAAATCCACAATTTGAAGGACAAACAAAAACCAAATTAGGAAACTTTGAAGTTCGTAAAATTGTTTCTCAAATCGTTGGAACACAATTAGACAGATTCTTAATGGAAAACCCAAGAATCGCAAAGATGATTGTTGAAAAGATAATCATGGCTGCGAACGCTCGTCTTGCCGCTAGAAAAGCGAGAGAAGAAGTTCGCCGTAAAGGTTCCTTAGAATTTACCACTCTTCCAGGTAAACTTGCTGACTGTTCAAGCAAAGATCCAACAAAGTGTGAATTATTTATCGTCGAAGGTAACTCCGCTGGCGGTTCTGCAAAAGATGGTAGAAAGAGAGAAACTCAAGCCATCTTGCCTTTGCGTGGAAAGATTTTGAACGTCGAAAAAGCACAAGCTAAGAGAATTTTTGCCAACGCGGAAATTGGAAACATGATTACCGCGATTGGTGGTGGCATGGATCCAGAATTTGATGTCACAAAAATTCGTTATCACAAGATTGTTATTATGACCGATGCTGATGTTGATGGCTCTCACATCAGAATCTTATTATTAACCTTCTTCTATAGATTTATGAGACCTTTAATTGAACAAGGATATGTCTATATTGCTCAACCTCCTCTTTATAAAGTGGATTTCCATGGTAAGCAATATTATGCGTATACCGATGATCAATTGGAAGAAGTCAAATCCAAATTAAAACTTAAACCAGGATATCCATTCCAAAGATATAAAGGTTTAGGCGAAATGGACGCCACCCAATTATTTGAGACCACAATGGATCCAGATCACAGAAAAATGTTACGCGTCTCCCTTGATGATGCTATTCAAGCTGAACAAGTCTTCACTGACTTAATGGGTGACAACGTTGATCCAAGAAAAGAATTCATTCACACTAACGCCAAGTTTGTGAAGAATCTCGATATTTAATTTAGGAGGAATTAAGATATGTATTTTGAAGATGAAGATTTAAAAATCGAAGAAGAAAATACCAATTCCGAAGAAGAAGTTGAAGAGATCGAAAACGACGAAAACGATGAAGAATTAGAGGAAAATTCCAATGATTTGCAGGCCGGAATCGTCGCTGGTATCTCTGATGTTAATCTTACCACAACCGTCAAAGAATCATTCCTTGACTATGCGATGAGTGTTATCGTTTCTCGTGCTATTCCTGATGCGAGAGACGGCTTTAAACCTGTTCACCGTAGAATTATTTATGGTATGAACGAATCCGGAATGTATCCAACCGTTCCTCACAAAAAGTGCGCTCGTATCGTCGGTGATGTTATGGGTAAATATCACCCACACGGCGATGCCGCAATTTATCAATCATTGGTTCGTATGGCTCAATGGTTCTCAATGCGTTATACATTAGTTGATGGCCATGGTAACTTTGGAACAATTGATGGTGACGAAGCAGCCGCCATGCGTTATACCGAAGCCAGAATGAGCAAGCTCTCTCTTGAAATGGTGAGAGACATCAACTGTGACACTGTTGACTTCATCGATAACTATGATGGATCTGAAAAAGAACCAGTTGTTTTACCATCTAGATTCCCTAACCTACTTGTTAATGGTTCATCCGGTATTGCTGTCGGTATGGCCACTAACATTCCACCACACAATTTAGGTGAAGTTATTGATGGTGTTGTCGCTTTAGCGCACAATCCTGAAATCGATACCTTAGGTTTAATGGAATATATCAAAGGTCCTGACTTCCCAACGGGCGCGTTAATTCTTGGTAGAAGTGGTATTCGTGACGCGTACGAAACCGGTTCAGGATCTATTACTCTCCGTTCTAGAGCCCACATTGAAGAACGTGGCGAACACGGAATGAAGAGAATTGTTATTACTGAAGTTCCTTATTCTGTTAACAAAGCTAGAATTGTTGAAAACATTGCGGAATTAGCCCGTGACAAAGTTGTTGAAGGCATTTCTGATATTCGTGATGAATCCAACAAAGAAGGAATTCGTATTGTCATCGATGTCAAACGTGATGCGATTCCTGAAGTTTTGTTAAATCAACTTTATAAAAACACTCAATTACAAACAAGTTATGGCATTATCATGCTCTGCTTAATTGATAACGCTCCAAAAGTTGCATCGTTAAAAGAACTTCTTCAAGCCTATCTTAATTTCCAAGTCGAAGTTATTGAAAGAAGAACTAAATTCTTACTAGCAAAAGCAGAAGCTCGTGATCACATTGTCCAAGGTTTGTTAAAGTGCCACGATAATATTGATGAAATCATCGATATTATTAAGGCCAGTGCAACCCCAGAAGACGCTGGTAAAGTCTTGACCGAAAGATTTGGATTTGATGCCCCTCAAATCGATGCGATTATGGGTATGAATTTACGTCGTTTAACTGGTATTGAAACCCATAAACTTGAAGCTGAAAGAGAACAACTCGAAGAGAATATTAGAAACTATAATCATATTCTTTCATCTCGTGAAAACGAAATCGAAGTTGTGGTTAAAGAACTTCTCGAAATCAAAGATAAATTTGGAGATGAAAGAAAGACCGAAATCACCTCCGAAATTGGTTCAATTGATGATGAAGATCTCATTCCACAAGAAGATATCATTATTGCCTTAACAAGAGGCGGATATATCAAACGTTTAACTTCTGATACATTCAGAACACAAAATAGAGGTGGACGTGGTGTTCGTGGTATGACCACTAACGAAAACGATGTCGTGGACTTTATGTTATTTACCAACACCCACATCGACTTATTATTCTTTACCAATTTTGGTAAAGTCTATCGTTTGAGAGGCCACGAAGTTCCTGAATATGCCCGCGTTGGTAAAGGAATTCCTGTTGTTAACTTAATCAACATTGAAAAAGATGAAAAAGTCATGTCTATTATTGAAATCAATAAATATGAAGATGACAAATATCTGATGTTCTTCACCGATGCCGGTATTGTTAAGAGAACCCCAGTCAAAGAATACGAATCCATCCGTCAAAATGGTAAGATTGCTATCACTTTAAAAGAGGGTGACGAACTTCTTAACGTTAAGGTTGTTGATGATGAGACAATCATTGGCATTGCTGCAAGCAATGGCAAGATGGTAAACTTCTTTGCGACCGAAGTCAGACCAATGGGTAGAACTGCTTCTGGTGTTAAAGGTATTGAATTAGATGAAGGCGACACCGCTGTTGGTGTTACTACTTCTAAAGAAGGTTTATACATTCTCGCTATCACCGATAAAGGCTATGGAAAACTTTCCATTGCTACCGATTATCGTAAGACAAAACGTGGCGCGAAAGGTGTTGCCACCATTAAAGCTACCGACAAAGTCGGCCAACTCGTTTCTGTCCGTGCTGTCGATGGTAACGAAGACTTATTAGTCATCACCAAGAATGGTGTTGTTATTCGTACACCAATCGAACAAATCCGCATCGCTGGTAGAAACACTCAAGGTGTTAAGATTATTAATCTTGAAGCTAGACAAAAGGTTTCTTATATCGCCGTTGTTCCACACGAAGACGAAGAAGAACAAGCAGAAGAAGACCTTAATGATCAACCAGCAGAAGCTGTTGAACAACAAGAATCATTTGAGAATGATACAGCTTTAAATCCAGGTGAAAATTCTGAAGAATAATTAACATGAAAGTTTTGGTTTATTTCAAACCTCGTGAAAAATACGATAACTTCGAGGGCGCTCGACTTAGAAAGTCCATTAAAGGCGCTCTCGAGGTCTCGGGAATTGAATATGTGAGTTCGGACAAAGAAGAATACGATATTGCCCAATTCATGTCTTTAAACGAAGAAAGCAAGATTAATCAATGTCTCGAAAAGCATATTCCTGTTGTTATAGCTGCTTTATATTGTGAATCTGATCCCTCCGCCTCTTTTCTTAGATATAAGAACACGAAGTATCACCATAAACTTCAATTATCAAAGCAAGCTGTTCGGGTTTTGAATAAGGCCAATGTTGTTATTGTTCCATCTGAAAGCGCAAAAGAATTCATAATGAATTCTGGAATAAACACAAAAGTCGTGGTTATTGAACCAACCACGAACATCACCAGATTTAATTCATCTAGAATAGATGAAAAAGAAATATTTTATCGATATTTCAAAGAAGACAAATCTAAAAGACTTATTACATGTTTAGGTAGTTCTGATAATGTCGATGGAATAAATGCCTTCATTAAAGGGGCGAAAAAACACCCAAAAGAAACATTCTATTATTTCTTTCAAGAGAACCCACGTATCTCTTGGAAAATTAAGAGTGTTATCAAACAAACAACCAGCAATTTACATTTTGTCTCAATTCCTTCAGATGATATTTATAGAAGTGCGTTATTGGACGCTGATGTCTTCATGTATGCGGGCTATGACGCCTTAGGGATTATATCTATCTATGAAGCAATGGCCGCAAAGTGTGAATTAATTATTAGAGAACAACCATTATTCTCCGATCTCTTAATTGATGGTGAAAACTGTCATATCGGTAAATATTCTGAAACAATCTCTTCTATTCTAAACGATTGTTTATCAGGAAAGATTTCTCCTACAAAGGATAATGCGTTCATCGACGCTACCAAGAGAGGATTAGATGTATTAGGAGATGAATTAAGGGTTGTTTATGAGGAATTATTGGATAATAAGGAGTAATTATTATGTTAGACATTAATCTTATCCGTGCGAATCCTGAAAAAATTAAAGAAAGCCTCAAAAAGAAGTTGTGGGATGCTGATTTCAGCGAACTTCTTAAGTGGGACGAAGAAAGAAAAGAAAAATTAAAAATCGTCGAAGAAGGAAAAGCTGAGAAAAATAAGCTTTCCGCCTCTGTTCCACAAGCCAAAAAGAATGGCGAAGATATTTCTAAAATCTTTGCAAAAGTCAAAGAAATTGACGCAAATATCAAAAATATTGAATCTGAAGTTGACGAATTAGAGAAGAAGATTTTTGATTTTGTATCCGCTCTTCCAAACCTTCCTGATGAAGATTTATTAGGTGGTGGAAAAGAAAACAACGAACCAATTAGATATATCAATAAAAAACCAGAATTCTCATTCAAAATCAAAGACCACGTCGAACTTGCGACATCGTTAGGTCTTATCGATTATGAACGTGGTGGAAAGATCGCTGGTCGTGGTAGCTGGGTCTATACCGGACTCGGTGCTCAACTTGAATGGGCATTAATTAATTTCTTTATCTCCGAACACTTAAAAGATGGATATCAATTTATCCTACCTCCTCATTTATTAAACGAAGAATCTGGCTTTGTTGCTGGGCAATTCCCAAAATTTAGAGAAGATGTTTTCTGGCTTGATGGCATTGAGCCACACAGATTCCTTCTTCCAACCGCCGAAACCGCTTTGGTAAATCTTCATAGAAACGAAATTATGAATGAAGAAGATCTTCCTCGAAAATATTTTGCTTATACCCCATGCTATCGTCGTGAAGCTGGTTCTTATAGAACTGAAGAAAGAGGCATGATTAGAGGATATCAATTCAACAAAGTTGAAATGGTTCAATATACCAAACCAGAAGATAGCGACGCCGCATTTGAAGAATTGGTGAGAAAGGCTGAAAGTTTAGTTACAAAACTTGGTTTACATTACCGTGTTTCTAAATTAGCAGCTGGAGATATCTCTCACTCTATGGCAAGAACTTATGATATCGAAGTCTATATTCCTAGCATCGATATTTATAAAGAAGTTAGCAGCGCTTCTAATGCTAGAGATTACCAAGCAAGAAGAGGAATGGTTAGATATAGAGACAAAGAAAGCGGAAAAACACGCTTTGTCCACACCCTTAACGCCTCTGGCTTAGCGACCTCTCGTATCTTCCCTGCTATTCTCGAACAATATCAGCAAGAAGATGGATCAGTTGTTGTTCCAGAAGTCTTAAGACCATTCATGGGTGGAATCGAAGTTATTCGTCCAGTCAAAAAATAAACAAAGAAACGGATTTATTTCCGTTTTCTTTTTGTCTATCTTTGATATAATTATTTTGCCATCGCGATGATTATCCGCGAACCAGGTCAGGGTAGGAATACAGCAGCCTTAAGAGGACATAGTCATGTGCGATGGTTTCTTATTGCTAATGAAAAATGATGAATACTTTATGAATCTCGCTCTTAAGCTTGCTAAAAAAGCAGAATCTTTAGACGAGGTTCCTGTCGGTGCAATTATTGTCAAAGACAATAAGATAATTGCAAAAGCTTATAATAAACGTGAGGTAAATAATTTAGTCACCTCACACGCCGAATTATTAGCCATCCAAAAAGCCAATAAAAAATTAGATTCTTGGAGACTTGTCGATTGCACCTTATATGTCACACTTGAACCTTGCATTATGTGCGCTGGTGCTATCATTCAATCCAGAATCCAAAGAGTGGTTTTTGGAGCTTATGATTTAAAAGGCGGAGCCTTTGGTTCATCAATTGATGTTTTAAAGGCCAATAATATTAATTGGAAACCCGAAATAGTTAAAGGGGTTAAAGAAAAAGAGTGTTCGCAAATTCTCACTGACTACTTTAAAAAGAAAAGAGGGCAATAATTGATTCAAAAACTTGGTTTTGCCAAGTTTTTTTATTATCATATATTTGTATATATGCACATCACAAACAAAGAAACATTAACTGGTCTTTCCGCACCTGAGGTTCAAGAAAGAAAACAAAAAGGATTAACCAATAAAACCGTAATGGTGGTTGGCAAAAGCGTTTGGGAAATAATCGCCACAAATGTTTTGTCATTTTTTAATGTTGTTTTATATATTGTTGCGGGGTTATTAATTTACGCTGGTCAATGGGGCTCCCTTTTCTTCATGGCCATCCTTCTTGCGAATGTCATTATTGGTTTAAGTGAAGACTTATACGCTCGCCATCTTATGAAGAAGATGAAAATTATGACTGCGGCAAAATTCGAAGTTCTAAGAGATGGTCAATTAATTGAAGTTAAATCCGATGACATTGTTCAAGACGATATTGTTCTTTTAAAAGAATCGTTCCAAATTCCTGTTGATGGAAGAATTGTTGAAGGCGCGATTATTGTTAATGAATCACAAATCACTGGTGAAAGTAGATCAATTGATAAAAATTTAGGAGATGAAGTTTTCTCTGGTTCTTATGTTGTCGGTGGAACTTGCTATATCAAAGCAGAAAAAGTTGGAAATAACAGTTATATCCAGCAATTATCCGCGAAAGCTAAGAAATTTAAGAGATCCCCATCTCAAATTCTCAAAAATTTAAAAACCTTATTCAAAATCATTTCTGCTGTTGTTATTTCTTTGGCTGCTGGAATGGTTATTACCTATGCAATTCAAGGAAAATTCAATGGTGTTGGAAACATTAAAAACGCGATTGGGTCAATCGCTGGCTCTATTGTTTCAATGATTCCAACCGGATTATATTTGTTAACATCTACAACTTTAGCGGTTGGAGTTATCAACCTTTATCAAAAAAGAGCCTCGGTCCAAGAATTGTACTCTATTGAGATGCTTGCTAGAGCAAATGTCTTATGCGTTGATAAAACTGGAACAATCACTGATGGTACGATGTCATTATCATCAATCGTTCCTCTTTCCGAACAATCAGAAAGCCAGATTAAACAAATAATCGCTAATTTAATTAATGCGACACAAGATAGCAATTTAACTGCTAAAGCGTTAAAAGAAGCGTGTAATTTCGAATCAACATTAACCGCGACCGCTGTTATTCCGTTTACTAGTCAAACCAAGTATTCTGCCGCCTCTTTTGGAACAAAAGGTACATATATTTTAGGCGCGATTGATTTTATCAATCTTAAAAACAAAGAAGGCGTTATTCAAAGAGCCAAAGAATTCACCATGAAAGGACATAGAGTTCTAGCGTTGGCTCGCTCTATTTATCCAATTAAAGAGAGCACCTTCAACGAGCGTTGTGAAATAGTGGCTCTTATTATTTTAAAAGACAATATCAAAGCCGATGCTTTAGAAACCTTCCAATGGTTTAAGGATAATGGTGTCGCTATTAAAGTTATTTCCGGAGATGATGCTCAAACTGTCAGTGAAATTGCTAAATCCGTTGGTATTTCTAATGCTGAAAACTATATTTCTTTACAAGGTTTAAGTGACGATCAAGTTAGAAAAGCCGCGAACAAATATAATGTTTTTGGGAGAGTTACTCCAGAACAAAAAGAAATAATAATTTTGACCCTTAAAGAAGCAGGAAATACCGTTGCGATGACTGGTGATGGCGTTAATGATATTCTCGCCTTAAAGAGAGCAGATTGTTCTATTGCAATGGCCAGTGGAAGCGAAGCTGCTAGAAATGTTTCACATGTTGTTTTATTAGATTCAGATTTTTCAAGGCTCCCAGACATCGTTGGCGAAGGCCGTAGAGTTATTAATAATTTGCAGAGGACCGCATCCTTATTCTTAACCAAAACATTCTTTGCGATGACTTTAACACTTATCTTCTTAATTATTAATATTATTAATAAGAATTATCTCTACCCATTCAGACCAAATAATATGTATATTTGGGACGCTCTTAGTATTGGTATTCCATCATTTTTTGTGGCTCTTCAACCAAATAGAGAAGAAATTAATGGTAAATCGTTCCTTAGAAATGTCTTTGTTAAGGCTATTCCTGCTGGATCTGTTGCGGTTTTAATTGTGGTTGTGTTCTTCATCATGTATTTCTTAAGAATTAATGGAATTGGATATTTTGGATTAGGAAGCTATCCATATTCTGGAGAAGGGGCTTTTGATGGGGCAACGGTTGGATATATTCAAACCGTGACCATGTGTATTATTGCCTATTCTGTCTTTAGCTTTGTGGTTTTATATAAAGTATGCACTCCATTAGATAAATACCGCACCTTGGTGTTTATTATCAGCGCTTTAGCTGGTATTGGTGTTTTGGTAGGATTTTCGATCTATTCATATAGTGGAGCGATGGAAAACAATTTATTAAAGATGGGTATTGGTTATCTCAATATGAGAAACTGGTTAATATTATCACTCGTTGGAATTATTGCAATTACACTTTATTTATATTCGACTTATATGATTGAACTTATTAGAGGAAGGAAGTGGCTAAAAGATGATCAAGATAAATCCAGAAGTTAAAAAAGCATTAGAAACAGGAAAACCAGTCGTAGCTTTAGAAAGTACGATTATTTCACACGGAATGCCTTATCCTAAAAATGTTGAAACCGCTTTAAAAGTGGAAAAAGTTATTAGAGATAATGGAGCGGTTCCTGCGACGATTGGCATCGTTGATGGTGTTGGAATCATTGGCATGACTCCAGAAGAAATTGAAGAATTTGGAAAAAGAAAAGGAATTATTAAAGTATCTCGTAGAGATATTCCAGTAATATATGCGAAAAAGATGTGGGGTGCAACAACAGTGTCTGCCACTATGATTTTGGCAAATGAAGCTGGTATTGAAGTCTTTGTGACTGGTGGTCTCGGTGGTGTTCATAGAGGGGCCCAAACCACCATGGATATCTCCGCGGATTTACAAGAACTCGCCAAGACCAACGTCAGTGTTGTATGTGCTGGCCCTAAATCAATATTGGACATTCCTTTAACTCTTGAATATTTAGAAACAATGGGTGTTCCTGTCCTTGGTTATCAAACCGATGAATTACCAGATTTCTTCACCCGTCACTCAGGGCACAAGGTTGATTATAGAGTCGATTCTCCAAAAGAAATTGCAGACATAATTTATCAAAAAAGAACAAACAATTTATGCGGGGGAGTTTTAATCACCAACCCAATTCCAGAAGAATATTCAATGGATTCAAAAATTATTAAAGACGCGATTGATAAAGCCATTAAAGAGATGGATAAACAAGGAATCAAGGGTAAAGAAAGTACCCCATTCTTATTAAAAACAATAGTGGAATTAACCGGTGGTGATTCTTTAGAATCCAATATTCAATTAGTTTTAAATAACGCAAAATTAGGAGCGTTAATCGCAAAGGAATATTCTCTTAAATGAAAACCGAACATCTTTTAGCAAAAAAACTTAAAGAAATGATGGCGGTCCAACCTTTGGACGACATTTCAGTGATGTCGCTTTCAAGAGCGTGTGATATTAATCGCAAAACGTTTTATTATCACTTCCATGACATCTATGATTTATTAACTTTGGTTTTTTTGGATGAAAGAATGGACGGCTTAAAAGATGTTAATAATTCAAGAGATCTTCTCCTTTGTATTTATAACTATTATTCAAAGAATTCCGGATTTATCGATGCAACTTTAGCGTCCGCTGGAAAAGATTTGTTCTCAGAATTTATTTATAACAGTTGCTACCATGTCTTTTTGAAGATTATCAACAATCACCCAGAAGGACAATTCTTACCAATCGTGGATAAAAAGAATATCTCTAGATTCTATGCCTCTGGTTATTCAAACGCGATAGTAATCTACCTTGTTAACACCAGAATTAAATCTTTAGAAAGTATGAAAACTTCAATTTCTTTTCTTGGTCCAAGGTTCTTAGAGAATGCGATTGCGATTGCTAGAGAAATTAGAAAAAAAGAAACAAAATTCTAAAAACCACATCAAAAACGCCATATTTTCAATAAAATATATCAATTAACAGCGTTATAAAAGCGCTTAAAGTTGAAATGAAAGCAAAAAATGATAGAATAGGTATCACTTAGTGAGCCTAACAATAGATTAGGTATGACCCCACCGATCAAGATAGTACACCTTTGTTGGCTATCAACAAAAATGATTAAGGGACCAATACTTAAAGGTCCTAGGAGGGGCAATAAATGAAGAAAGAAGAAATTAGTGGATATATAGTTTATCTTCTCATAGTCGGATTGGCTGTGGTCTTTTGCTTTACCGTCTTAAGGAATAATTCTGGGGCTACTGGACAACCTTTAGGGTTCTGGGGATACTGGGGCTTTATCGTTGGCGCGGTTCTTTCTGGACTATTAGTAAACGCAATCTTGTTTGAACTCGCCCATATTGCAGGAGCGAAAGCTGGAAAGTATAAAATTCTTTCCGTCAATATTTTGGGCTTTTCTTTTGCCAGAAACGAAGATGATAAATTCAAATTTCAATTCCCAAAAGGTTTTGATGGTTTTACTGGAGAAACAAAAATCCTCCCTTTATATAACGATGAAAACAAACAATCCAACCCCCGTCCTTATTTGTTATTTGGTTCTCTTTTCTATGCGGTTGAAATTATTGGATTGGTGACCGCTTTTATGTTCCTCTCTAATAAAGAAAACAACTTCTTCCTTATCAACCTTGGTTATTTCTTATTAACCATGGGTGTTGTTGGTGGAGTCATCCTCCTTTATAACATCATCCCAATGAGATTAGATTCTAAAACCGACGGTTATCAATTAACTCTTCTCTCTAATCCTAAGAACAAAGTGGCTTTCAATGAATTATTAAGAGTCCAACACGAGATTGAGCTTGGTAATACCGATGTGGAAATTAAAACCTTTGATGTTATTACCAATTTCACCGCGGACTTAAACATGAATAAGGTTTACGCCCTATTAGATAAAAGAGAATTCTCTCAAGCTGAAGAATTATTAGATATTATTCTTTCAAATGAAAAAGATGTTTCTTATAAAGTTTATCTTCGTGCGAGAGCCCAAAAAATCTATATTCAACTCATTCAATTAAGTAACGAAGAAATTAAAGAGAAATATAAAGATAATCTCGACATTCATATCGTTAGAGAAATTTCCAAAGATGTTTCTATGCCTTCAATTAGAACCTATATTTTAATCTCAGGTCTTGTTGATAGATCTCATTCTGAAACCGTCTTATCTCTTTCACTTGTCGCAAGCGCATTTAAACGCGTACCAAAAAATAGAAGAGATATTGAAGCGGAATTGTTTAACGAAGCTTTAGACAAAGTTATAAACGCTCATCCAGATTGGGAAGAGCTTCCAGATTATCGAATTGTTGTTAAACAAAAAGAAGAAAAGAAAGGAGACTAATGTCTCCTATTTCTTTTTCGTTGTGGATGATGATTTCTTCTTCGTGGAAGAAGAGGATTTGCTTTGGCTCTTCACAAAGGATTTCACTGTTGATTTGGCTGTCTTTGCTGCGGCCTTTTTGAGTTTCTTTCTACCTTTTTTGCTTGAAAGCATAATTATGATAATAACAATAAGAACCAATAAAATACCCAAACCAATTAATGCCGGCAAGAACCACGATTCTTCAGTAATTAGCTTTCTAGTTATAGAGATGATGTAAGTTGCTTCTTTTGTTACATCGTGCTCGGTATAACTTATGGTCACTTCGAAGTCTCCAGCATACGGTAACTGGGTTCCGTTTTCTGGATCGACAACATATCCTTTTGTTATTGTTTTCGTTACAGGACTTTCTTCTGGATATTGATATGTGGCAGTTACCGTTCCATCAAAATAGAAAGAATCTCTTTGACAGAACTCTGTTATAGCCCCAGAAACAGAGATACCCATTAAAACATTTTGAATGACAGGATTAATGGTTATATCAACGGTTTTGCCACCATAAGAAGCGGTGATTGTGGTAATTGAAGCCTCTAAATCGGTGGGCCAATTAATTTTATCGGTAACGTTTTCTTCACTAGCATCATCATAAGTGGCGGTGATGGTTAATCCATTAGGGTTAAATTGTTCGTGTTCATAATATGTGTTTTTGCTAAGCGTTCCAGAAACCGTTAAGGATGCAATCTTTTTCGAATCGTTGATAGAATCGGTTTGAGGATTTGCCGCTCCAGAAGGAGTGCTGGTGTGTGAAACAAATTGTTTTCCGTCATATTCAACGGTTCCCCAAATATAATCTGCCCATTCTGGGAAATCGATAAATGGATTTCTATTATTTGTGTAATTATTAAACAGCAAATTGTTTCTATGAATTTCAAATTCATCAACAGGATCAAGTTTATTCCATTCTAATAAGTCTGTTAAAATACCCATTTTACCAGTGACGGTTTTTGATGAGGTATAAGACGCTAAAACAGTATTATCTTGAACCAATTCGAGATTTGGATTGTCTTTATCAATAGTGTCATCCCCTGCGATATCGTTATAACGGGCGACCATATAGAAAATAGATCTAGCAATATCACCTTTATCACTATCTTGTGGTTCAAAAACATCATTACTATTATTTAGTGTTGTAGATTTTCCTAATAGGTTTGAGGTGCCATAAGACCATTTTCCACGAGATGTAATTTTTGAATCGTTAACAAAACCATAAAGATTATTGTTGTGGATAGCGCTATTAACATCACTATCTCCTGGCCAAAGGTGCATTGGATCGCCTCTCGCACCTCCTTTGCCTTGTTCTTCAAAACCTTGTGATTTTGGCCAAATGTGCTCTCTATCAATACACCACTCAGCGTTATTGCCGTGACTGGTTTTTCCTTCAGAAGTAGTTGCCCATGCTCTAACATTGTTTTCGGCTTCTCTATTTACATATAAGGCATGAATATATGGATTACTTCCTTTATTAGATGCGCTAGTGCCGTATTCGTAATTATTAATGGTGTTGGTCGATGGGTCATAACCCTCTAATTCAGAAGCTGGTGATTTTATCCAATCGCGATCAGCGATTTCATAAATTTGCCAAATCTTTCGACCGTTGTTATCGGTATCGTATGAATAATATTTTTGATCATTTTTAAGGATGGTTTTTAAATTCTTTAATAGATTATTTCCTTGCCTTTCATTTTCAGACAAAGAGTTTAAAGAAGAATAATAATTTCTAATTTCTTCCTCGGTGTTATCTTTTAAAGAAATAGTGGTTGGTAATTTAGATGTGTCATAGGCATAGACAAACGCACTTTGTTTTGGAGATGATCCTAAAATAAAGCTCACTCCAACGACAGTAACGGTAATAGGGGATAAGATTAATAATCCTCTTTTGTTCATGCAAAACCTCCTTATTTTTGCGAATATTTTCTATTTTTAAGGAATAAATATGCTCCTACAGCAAGAGCGGTGGAAATAATAGAAACGGTTATGATTAAAGTATAATTGCTTTGAGTGAATTCCATCAAATAATGGTTTGTTCTATTCGCAGTACTTCTTCCAACGAAGTTTTCTAAACCATATCTAACACAGATGTGATCATATCTTGCCATCGCGTTTTCAATGTCGGTTCCACCAGAATTAGCAACAGTGTTTAATAATATTTCAATTTCTGTTTCGTTGAGTTTGCTGAATTTATTCATTTTTAAGGAAGCCCAAACCGCAGATAATGCTGAATAATTATTTTCTGTTCCATTATCAGAACAAATATCATTTGTGGCTTCTAATAAATCTTGCGCAAACAATTCTGCGGTATATGACTCATCAGCTTTGACCACTGTCGGAGCGACAATTTGGAAGTTGGAATTATAAATAGATGTGAAACCTCTAATAGTAAAGGTATTTCCAACTGTTCCAAGAGCTTCTTCTAATTCCTCTAAATTATTTAATCTTGCTTTGCAGAAGATAGTGGTGTCGTTTCCATTTTCTAATGTAACTTTAACTTCCGTGTCTCCGCTTGATGTAAATGAACCTTTTACAATTTGTTTCACTGTTCCAGAAACAAGGACTGGCCTAGAAGCAACTCTTTTTATTTCATTTGTCGAGCCATCTTCTGTTCCTGTAACATTATAAAGAACTAGTGGTTCAACCAAGGATTCGGCTTGTTCTGCCGTAATTGTTTCGAGAGATGAACAATTCTTTATTTCATAAAGGTTGCTATAAATACCAAGTGTGCCACCGCTTACACGTAAATATGTTTCGTATGGAGTATAAGTTGGCATTGTTTCATATTGATAAATCATAATTGCATAGTCACCACTTCCAATGAATAAGTTGTAATAACTTGTGCTATTTTTAATTTCTTCGTAGTAACCCATGTATAAACCATAGAATTCACCATAAGATGAATCATCGCTTAAATCATATAAAGGCTTAATGGTGTTGCGTGGAACAGTAACGGTAACACTAATGGTTTCTTTAACATTACTTCCATCTTGTGCAGAAACAGTAATGGTCGCGGTGCCAACAGCTTTAGCTTCGATGTTTCCGTTTTGATCAACGGTAGCAACACTGGTGTTTGAAGAGGCCCAAACTACGCTTTGATTTGTAGCGTTATTGGGTTCAATATTGATTGAAATTTCAGTGGATTCACCAACACCAAGTTCAAGCTCGGTTTCATCAGCAATAATATTCTCCACTAAAACAGGAACCACAACTGTGACAACACAAGTTGCTTTATAATCTCCATCTTCAGTAGCAACCGTAATAGTGGCGCTTCCACCAGAAACACCGGTAACAACACCGTTTGTTACTTTGGCAACATTTGTGTTGGAAGATGACCAAGTCACTTTTTTGTTTGTGGCATCACTTGGTAAAACTGTCGCGGTTAAGGATAGTGTTTCATTAAGGATAACAGAGGCTTCACTTTGATCTAATTTAACTCCCACAACAGGGACATTTGAAGCAGAACCTTGCTTGTAAAGTTGGACGCTTTGTTGGTCTGATTCTGATTTATAATATCTAAACCTTTGTTGGCCACTCGCATTATTGTATTTAATGGACGCGCCACCAGAACCGGTAATATTTGCATCCCCAGAAGAAATGGTAATTGTGTTTTGGTATTTTTCTGTTGTGCTTGTATTTATTCCGTT
>CAJOQN010000072.1 GCA_905236535.1 uncultured Bacilli bacterium | reverse complement strand
ATTACTATTTCAGTTTTGCCAGATCCACACACAGCATATACCAAGCTATCTATTCCCTTCTTATAGTTCTCAACGAGTTTATCGGAAAGTTCTTTTTGTTCAGGAGATAGTTCATATTCAAGGTGTATAGGTGCTTTCTTTGGATAAGACTCTTTGTGTTCAATCTCTTCACCACGAAAAGAGATACATTTACGGAATATGGTTTGCCATTTAGATATCCAATAGAATGAGTATCGGTATTTCCACAAACTGGACAAACAAATAAAGGATGATTATTCATTTTTGTTTCTTTGTTTTTGAAGCTTAAACAAAAAGTCCCCCTATATATGAATAGGGAGATTTTGGTTCATTTTAGTAAAAATTTTTTTATTTATTTTCTATTTCGGTGATTAAATTAACTCTTGTTTCGTGACGACCGCCCATAAATTTAGCATTTAGGAAGATGTCCAAACGTCTTTCGACGTCTTGATATTCCATAAACTTTTGTCCAAAAGCAATGACATTAGCGTTGTTATGTTCGACCATAAGATGGCTGACTTCGTCATTATAAGCAATTCCACATCTAACACCTTTGACTTTATTAGCGGCAATGCAAACACCTTCACCACTCGTGCAAACGAGAACACCTAAATCGGCTTCTTTTAAAGACACAAGGTCTGCAACTTTTTTCGCAAAGATTGGATAATGACAAGAATCTAAAGTATCAGTTCCAACATTAATAACTTCATGTCCTAAAGCTTTTAAATGCTCTATTAAAAGATTCTTATATTCCAATCCGCCATGATCGTTTCCAATTGCAACTTTCATCTAAAGAGCTCCTTTAATCATCTCTAAGGTTATAGAACCTTCTCTAATAATTTTAAACTCATCCCCCGTTAAATCAACAATTGTGGATGGAACTCCACTTTGACATTCGCCAGGAATGACATAATCTAATTCATCTTCAAATTCTTTTTTGACTTCATCACTATTTTTAAGTGGTGGTTTGCCACTTCGATTCGCACTTGGAACAAGAATAGGTAACTCCAAAGCGTTTAATAGATTTAAGGCCACATCATTATTAGGAATTCTAATACCAATTATTCCAGTGTTATGAGTTACCCAATCAGGAACATTATCCTTAGCTTTTAGCAATATAGTTAATGAGCCAGGCATAAAAGTTTGAATTAATTTTTTATATCTATCATCAATGAAGGCATAATTGCCTATCACATCAATAGAATGAACCATCATCGTGTAAGGTTTATCTTCTGGTCTTCTCTTGATTGAATTTAAACGATGATAAGCTTCTTCGTTATCAAAGATAACCGCTAAACCCATCACGGTTTCAGTTGGGAAAGCTATTACTCCGCCTTTTTTTAAACACGAAACAGCAATATCAATATCTTTTATCATTTAATAATATAGAGGAAACGATCTTTTCCATACATATCTTTAGCGACTTTAATATCAACATCAAGGAAATATTGTCTAGCCAAAGAAGTTAATCTATCTCCCATGTCATCACTAATTTCAAAAGCCATAATAAAATGTTCTTTTAAATAATCGGGAGCGCATTTAAAAATTTCTTCATAAAAATAAGTTTTTGGTTCAATAAATAAAGCTAGACCTGGTTCATATTGTTTAACTTGAGGATCAACATAATCATTTATTCCAATATATGGAGGATTTGAAACAAGAACATCAAACCTTTTTCCAGCGAAAGGTTCTAAAAGGTTACCGCATCTAAAATCAACACAAGAACTTAACCTCTTATTGTTATTAAGAGCGACATCAATACAATCTTGAGATATATCACCGCCAAAAACCAAAGAACCATTAAGATTATTAGCTAAAGAAATAGCGATACATCCACTTCCTGTGCCGACATCAACAATGACTGGTTCTTTTATTTGTTTTTCTTTAATAATCTTAATAACATTTAAGACCAATTCTTCTGTTTCGTTCCTGGGGATTAAGACTCTTTTATCAACATAAAAATCAAAGCCACAGAAAGAAGCTGAATTTATAACATATTGGTATGGTTCCCCAGACATAATACGATTTACTAAATCATGCAAAAGGTCGAGGTTTTGGCATTCTTTTTCAAGATTTTTGGTTAATTCCAAAGCATTTTCAAGGTTATTAACATGCATTAAAAGTGAACGGACAATATTCTCATTTAAATAAGGGGATTCGAGTTTAATTAGTTTTAAAAACTCTTCATTAATCTTAGCCATTGTTCTCTCCTAGCATCTTTTGAGTTTGATCATAATGAATTAAAGCTTCAATAATTTCATCGAGTTCACCTTCCATAACACGATCAAGCTTTTGAATAGTAAATCCAATACGATGGTCAGTGACTCTATTTTGTGGATAGTTATAAGTACGGACTTTTTCACTTCTTTCGCCCGTTCCGATTTTTAACCTTCTTTCAGAGCCAATTTCGTTTTGTTGCTTTTCAAGAGCAACTTGATACATTTTGGCTCTGAGCATCTGCATCGCAATCTCTTTGTTTTGAACTTGTGACTTTTCAGTTTGGCAAGCTACGACTGTGCCAGATGGGATATGAGTAATACGGACAGCGGATTCTGTCTTATTAACATTTTGCCCACCCGCGCCTTGTGAATGATAGGTATCGATTTGTAAATCACTTGGATTAATTTCAATATCGATTTCATCCGCTTCAGGCATCACTAAAACAGTCGCGGTTGAGGTATGAATTCTTCCTGAGGCTTCAGTTTTAGGAACCCTTTGTACACGATGGGCTCCGCTTTCGAATTTAAGTTTTGAATAAACATTTTTACCTTTTACCATAAATGAAATAAGAGCAAAACCACCAGCCTCTGATGGTGATTCATCGATAATTTGAATCCTCCAATTTTGGGATTCGCAATATTTTGTATACATTCTAAAAAGGTCACCAGCGAAAATATTACCTTCATCTCCACCAGCGGCACCTCTAATTTCAACGATGATATTTTTGTCATCCATTGGATCTTTAGGAAGAAGTAATTCGGTAAGTTCTGCGATTAGTTTTTCTTCTTCTTGAGCGATTCTTTTAATTTCTTCTTTTGCGTATTCTGCTAATTCGGGATCTGAATCTTTAAGCATTTCTTCAGCGACTGCTTTATTTTCTTGAAGAGATAAATATTCATTAAATTTTTCTACTTGGGGGTCAAGATTAGCCCTTTCTTTTGTTAAAGAACGGAAGGTTGATAAATCTTTTGTCGCATCATCTCTGGCTAACAATTCATCTATTTCTTCAATTCTTTTTTTCGCACTTATAAGGCGATTATACATTCCACTTTCCATCGAATTACCTCAAAGACACATTATTTTAACATAAGATATATGTGAAACAAAGAATATAATATTTTGTTAATATTTATATTAATTATTCAATAAGTCATCAAAAATGTGTATAATCAATTCAGGTGAATGTTATGGCATATAAAGCGTTATATAGAACTTATCGTCCTTCGACCTTTGAAGAAGTTGCTGGACAACAACATATAGTTAGAACAATTAAAAACGCTTTAGCGAGTGGAAAGATTGCTCACGCTTATCTTTTTACTGGCCCTCGTGGAACTGGAAAAACCACTATGGCGAAGCTTTTAGCGAAAGCTCTCAACTGTGATGAAGGCATTGGCTATCAATGTAATGAATGTGAAAACTGTATCGCTATTAATGAAGGCACTCATCCAGATGTCATCGAAATCGATGCTGCCTCAAATAATGGTGTTGAACAAGTTCGTGACATTATTGACAAAGTCAAATATGGCACAATCTTAGGAAGATATAAAGTTTATATCATCGATGAAGTTCATATGATGTCCGCCGGTGCTTTTAACGCCTTATTAAAAACACTTGAAGAACCACCGGAACATGTCATCTTTATTTTAGCAACTACCGAACCACATAAAATTCTTCCCACTATTCTTTCTAGATGCCAAAGATATGATTTCACTAAAGTGAGCGATGAGGATATTAAAGAAAGAATGAAAGAAGTTCTTCAAAGAGAAGAAATCACTTATAACGAAAACGCGGTTGATTTAATTATCTCTTTAGCGGATGGGGGAATGAGAGACGCTCTTTCCATCCTCGATCAAGTTTTGGCCTATTCTGGCGATGTCCTTAACGAAGAAGATGTTCTAGAAATCTTCTCTTTAGAGTCACAAGAAGAAAAGATTGAATTAATTAGATCAATCATTAATGGTGATGTTGGGGATGTATTAAATAGAATTAAAAATTATATTGATAAAGGTTCTGACATCAAACGTTTGACAAGCGATTTAATGGATATCCTTAAAGATTTATTGATTTATATCAATACAAGAAAGAAACCTTTGCTTAGTAAACTATCCTCAGATCAAGCGATGGAATTAGCCAAAAAAGCCAAGGCAAAAGATGTGATGACAATGATTGATATTCTTATCGAAGCCATTAAGAATTTTAAAACTGTCACAAACATCAATCCTTTATTTGAAATTACGCTTTTAAAATTAGTCAATGTTATCGGTGTCAATCAAGTTGAAGAACCACAAATTGAAGATAAAAAGATTGTCATCGAACCAGAGACCAAACAAGTTGATGATGATGAAAAAACAATGTCGCCTCTTGAAAAAGCTTTAAGAGAACAATTAACCAGAGAAGCTAGAGAAAAAGAAAAGACTTTACAACAAGCTCCTAAAATTGAAGAACAACCATCACTCTTTGATGCGAACGAATCGTTACCTGAAATCGTTTTGTCTAAAGATTTGGTCTTACCAAAGAATGCAACTGGTGACGCTCTATTTTTACTTGATGATGACACGTTGATTGATATCATGGTTTCTTCAAAGAAAGAACTTAAGAAAAAGGCTCTTGATGAATGGACTAATCTAAAAAGATTAATTGTTCATCCAGAACTTGGAAAAGCCGCGTCCTTATTATTAGATTCTCACCCATTAGTGGTCTCAAACAAAATCTTATTAATAGAATGTCCACTTCCAAATATGGTCGAAAAAGTTAACGACAAGATGCTTCAAGAAAATCTACAAAATGCCGTTGCTTCCACGTTTGGTAATAAGATGTTTGTTTTCGCGGTCAGCAGAAATGATTCTGTCCGTTTACAAAAGAAATACACCGACCTCTTAGTAGTTGGCAAATTACCAAAAGCTAAAGATGTTGTTATTGAATTCGAAGGAGAAGAATAATTATGAACATGCAACAAATGCTTGCGCAAGCCCAAAAAATCCAAAGAGAAATTAAAAAGGCTAAAGACGCATTATATCAACAAGAATTTGAAGCCTCAAAAGGTGGGGCAGTCACCGTCAAAATGCTCGGAAATAAATCCATTACTAGCATCAAATTTGAAGAAGGTTTATTAGAAGAAGATAACAAAGAGATGATTGAAGAAATGCTCATCGCTTGTATCAATGAACTAATTGAAAAGATCGAGGATGAAGAAGCCGCGATTGAAGAAAAATATGCAGGAAGAGGTTTCTAATGGATAAACTTAAGGCCATTTCACGACTCGAAGAATCATTAGCAAAGCTTCCATCTGTCGGAAAAAAGTCTGCAGAAAGAATGGCTTACGCTCTTTTAGAGATGGACGACGATGATGTCTTAGAGTTTTCTGATGCGCTCTTAAATCTCAAAAAATCCATTAAAAAATGCTCGATTTGCGGTAATTTAACGGAATCTGACATCTGTGAAGTGTGTGAAGATCCTAATAGAGATCAAACCACTTTAATGGTGGTCTCATATCCAAAAGATGTCATCGCTTTTGAAAATTCAGAAAATTACCATGGCCTATATCATGTCCTTAATGGAGTTATTGCTCCTAATAAAGGGAAAGGCTTGGAAGATTTGAATTTTACATCTTTGATGTCTCGATTAGAAGAAGGAAAAATCAAAGAAGTAATCTTAGCCACAAATCCCACGATTGAAGGCGAAACAACCGCCTTATATATTGCTAAAAAACTTGAAGGACATAATGTCTCAGTCACAAGACTAGCGTATGGGCTTCAAATGGGAGGCAATTTGGATTATGTCGATGCTATCACTCTCACAAGAGCGTTAGATGGAAGAAGGAAAATATAAGAGGTGCCCTATGTTTATTACACTCGAAGGACCAGAAGGCTCTGGAAAAACAACCGCTGTTAATACCGCTTGTAAAAAATTAGAGGAAATGGGTTATCAAATTGTTCGCACAAGAGAACCAGGTGGAACTCCAATTGCTGAACAAATTAGAAATGTTATCTTAGATAAAGAAAACACGGCGATGGACCCACGCACTGAAGCTCTTCTTTATGCTGCTTCCCGTCGTCAACATTTAGTGGAAAAGGTGTGGCCTGCTATTAAAGAAGGAAAAATCGTTATTTGTGATCGCTATCTTGATTCTTCCTTGGCTTATCAAGGTGGAGCTAGAAACCTCGGAGTGGATAACATCTTAAACATCAACTTGTTCGCCACCGAAAATACCTATCCTGATTTAACTCTTTTATTTGATATTGAACCTGAGGTTGGACTTGCGAGAATCGCAGCCAACTCATCCCGTGAAGTTAATAGATTAGATTTAGAAAAACTCGATTTCCATCATAAAGTTAGAGATACATTCTTATCTCTTGCAAAAAGATATCCTGATAGATTTGTCATAATCGATGCTTCTAAGTCTCAAGAAGAGGTTGCTCAAGCAACTTTAAAAGCCATCTTAGATAGATTATGCAAATAGAAAATTATTTAAAAAAACATCAACCAGTTATTTATAAAACCTTTGTCCGTTCTTTAGAGAACGATCGTCTTTCACACGCCTATTTAATAAGTGGTAATCCTGGGACACCCGTTTTTGAGGTTGCTAAATTTTTAGCAAAAACTATCCTTTGTGATGATCCATCTCCATTAGCGTGTGATAACTGCATTACTTGTCTACGCGTGGATGATGAAAATTATCCAGACCTCAAAATCTTTAATGGTGAAAAATCAATGATCAAAAAGGGAGATATCGCCTCAATTGAACAATCATTTGATAAAGAAGCTTTAGAGGCTAAAGGAATTAGAATCTATATTCTTCATCTTATTGAAAATATGAATGAAGAGGCCACGAATTCACTTTTAAAATTTTTAGAAGAACCTCTCCCCAATATTTACGCCTTTTTGACCACGAATAACACGAATAATGTCTTACCCACGATTATCTCTAGATGCCAAGGTTTTACTTTGAAATCAGTGAGTAGAGATGAAGTTATCACCGGTGCTATTAATTTAGGAGTCGAACAAGAGGAAGCGGAATTATTATCTTTCTTTTATAATGATGAAAACCTCATTAATGAGGTTATTCAAAACAATAACGATGATTATCAAATTTATAAAAAAGCAAAACAAAATGTCATTAATCTTTTAAATCTTGTTTGTGATGATAAAAGAGAGGCCATCTTTTACACTCAAAAAGATATTATCCCTCAATATAAAAGTGCTTATGAATTACGCCTTTATATCGATATTTTGTCCCAATTTTTAACTGACATAATCAATTATTCAAGTGATAATGAGATTGTGTTAAAATGCCAACATGACTTATTAGTCAAGCTTGCCTCTAAAATCGATAGACCAAGCGATGTATTAATAGAATTGCTCAAGATGAAAAGCCAGATTAATATCAACATTAATCCTGGGTTGATGCTTGATCACATCACACTCTTTTTAATAGGAGGAAAATAAGATGAGCGATATTGAAAACAATATTGAAAGAGAAGAAGGACAACTTTATAGAGCCTTCATCCCAGTAAAATTTATAAACGGAACAAGATCTTACTTTTTTGGTGTTTATAAAAACCAAGAAACCTTGCAAGAAGGCGACTTTGTTGTTGT
>CAJOQN010000071.1 GCA_905236535.1 uncultured Bacilli bacterium | reverse complement strand
CAGTCTTCTTACCCATCAACCTCTTATCGATGTGGGCCCCTTTGTTGTCACTCACCCTTCGTTTATTTGGTAATGCGATAAGCGGATGGGTGATCATGACCCTTTTATATTCGGGTATCGGAAGCATTGAAGCCTTATCAATCCAAATAATGGAGGGAAGTAGTTTCTCGCTTATCGCTCCAATTGCCACCCCAATATTACATCTATATTTCGATTTCTTCTCCGGGTTTATTCAAACGACGGTCTTTATCTTCTTAACGATGATTTATATCTCTCAAGAAGCCCCCGAAGAGGAAGTAGAAGAACAAATTTTAATGAAAGGAGGAAGATAATATGGCACCTTATTTTGCTGCTGCATTAGTGATGTTCTGTACAATGCCAAACGCTATTGGTGAAGCTTGGGCTGTTGTTCATGCACTCGATGGTATGAGCAGAAATCCAGAAATGTATGGAAAACTCAGAACTTCAATGATTTTAGGTTGTTCCCTTATTGAAACAACCGCGATTTATAGCTTATTAGTCGCAATTCTTATCTTATTCACCGTTAACGCTTAGAAAGGAGTGTTCAAATGAAGAACAGATTGAAATTGATTATTCTCTCACTCCTTTCTCTCGTGACTTTAAGTTCATGTCAGGATGTCGGTGAGTACATCTCGGAATCAATTACCAAAAAGTTAGTTCCTAACTTAGGTTCTTTTTTGACGCAACTAGCGGCCTTAATTGTCTTAATTATTGGTGTTATCGTTTTAGGTTATAAGCCAATCAAAAAGATGCTCAATAAGAGACAAGATTACATTGAATCAAACATCAAAGAAGCAGGAGAAAAGAATAAAGAAGCAGAGATTAACTTAAAGCAATCTCGCGAACATGTTCTCTCTTGCCAAAAACAAGCTGAAGAAATCATTTTTGAAGCTAAAAAACAAGCTAATTTAGAAAGAGCGACCATCTTAGAAGACACCCAAAAAGATGTCGAAGAGATGAAAGAAACCGCCAAAAAGCAAATCAAAGAGAGTGAAGAAGAAGCCAAAGAAAACATTCGAAAAGAAATGATTAATGTGGCCTTAAACGCTTCAAGCGAACTCTTAAAAAGAAATGTTAATGACAAGGATAACGAAAGACTTGTCGATGATTTTATCAAAGGAATTGATTCATAGTTATGGAAGAAGTTGCGTCACGTTATGGAATGGCTTTATTCTCATTAGCCCTTGATTTAAACAAAGTCGAGGCTTTTCAAGATGAAGTCAAGCAATGGAACGAGATCTTTAATGAAAATAGAGAGATTTATGAAGTTCTTTCGTCCTCTTTCTTATCCAAAAAAGAAAGAAAAGACATCTTTGTTAAGATGACTCCCGGGATGAGCCAAGAAATTCAAAATTTTGTTTTAATCATTATTGATAACAATCGTATCCATCAATTAGAAGATATCTTCTACGCTTTTAATAGTTTCTGTAACGAAGAAAAAGGGATTAAAGAAGGCATTATTTATAGTGTTGTCCCTTTGAAAAAAGACGTTTTAAATTCCATCAATGAAAAAATTTCCAAACTCGAAAAACAAAAAGTCGAATTACGTAATGTAATCGATAAATCTTTAATCGGAGGAATTAAGGTGGTTGTTTGTGATCACGTTTATGACGACTCGCTGAAATTCCACGTTGAAGAAATGCGTCGTAATTTATTAAAAGGAGGATGAAAAGATGAAAATTAAAACCAATGAAATCTCCGCTTTAATTAAGGAGCAGATTAAAAATTATCATCATAACATCGAAACAAGTGATGTCGGGACAGTGGTCACTGTCGGTGATGGCATCGCTCTCATCTATGGACTCGAACAAGCGATGTTAGGAGAACTCTTAGAATTCCCTAACGATATCTTTGGAATGGTCATGAATCTTGAAAGCGACCATATAGGCGCGGTTCTTTTAGGGGATGATACCCTCATCAAAGAAGGTGACAAAGTCAAAAGGACCAAAAGAGTCATGGAAATCCCCGTTGGTGAAGCTATGCTTTCCCGTGTCGTGAACGCTCTTGGTCAACCAATCGATGGACTCGGAGATATCCAAGTTAAAGAAAATAGACCCATTGAAGTCATCGCTCCTGGAGTTATGAAAAGAGAATCGGTTAACACTCCTTTAGAGACCGGTTTAAAAGCTATCGACGCGATTACCCCAATCGGTAGGGGACAAAGAGAATTAATTATTGGTGACCGCCAAACCGGTAAAACTGCTTTAGCGATCGACACCATTATTAATCAACAAGGAAAAAACGTGATCTGTATCTATGTGGCGATTGGTCAAAAGAATTCGACCGTTGCCCAAATTACCCAAAAACTTCGTGAACACGACGCTCTTAAATATACTTGCGTCATGGCCGCGACTGCGAGTGAGCCCGCTCCATTATTATATGTGGCTCCGTATGCTGGTTGTGCCTTGGCGGAATATTTCATGAATCAAGGAAAGGATGTATTAATCATCTATGATGATTTAAGCAAACACGCGGTTGCCTATCGTGCTTTATCACTCCTCCTTAAGCGTTCACCTGGACGTGAAGCTTATCCTGGTGATGTTTTCTATCTCCATTCTCGTTTGCTTGAAAGAGCTTGTAAGCTCAATAAAGAAAATGGTGGTGGTTCAATCACTGCTTTGCCAATCGTTGAAACCCAAGCCGGAGATATTTCTGCATATATTCCAACCAATGTTATTTCCATTACTGATGGACAAATCTTCCTTCAATCGGATTTATTTAACGCTGGTCAAAGACCGGCTATCGATGTCGGATTAAGCGTCTCTCGTGTTGGAGGTGCCGCCCAATTTAAAGCCATGAAACAAGTCGCTTCATCCATCAAAATCGATTTAGCGAACTACGAAGAAATTAAATCCTTCTCGCAATTCGGGAGTGATTTAGACGCTTCCACCGTCAAAGTCTTAAAACATGGTAATGCCTTAAACGAAGTTTTAAAACAAAGTCAATATTCCCCATTCTCATTGGACCGTGAAATCTTTGATTTATATATGGCTAAACGCTCATATTTAGATGATGTCAAACTTGAAAACATCCACCCTCTTTTAGAGAAATGTTATGACTTCATCAAAACCCACAATATAAAGATTTTTGAAAGCATTAATAATGAAAAGATCATCACTCCAGAGAATGAAAAAGAATTGCAAAATGAAATTGAAAAGTTCTTTGAACTTTATAAAGATGAATTCTTAAAATAATATGTCGCTTCAATTAAATAAGATAAAATCCAGAATCAAAACTGTTAAAGGAGCCTATAAGGTTACCAGCGCGATGAAACTAGTGTCCACCGCGAGACTTTCAAAATACAAAAATAAAATGCTCGCGAACAAGGAATATCAATCTTATCTTGATGAGATTACGAAAGTGGTATTAGCCAATGGAAAAAAGATTGATTCACCTTTCTTAAAGGAAAATCTAGAAACTCATAAAAACCTTTATATCATCGTCTCTTCAACCTTAGGTTTATGTGGTTCTTATAACAATAACATCTTCAGAGTCGCCGATTGCAAAATTCAAAAAGAAGATGACGCTATTTTGCTTGGAGGCAAAGCTTTATCTTATTTTAAAAATGGTGAATTCACCAAGATTGATAATTTTAATGATTATCACTCTATCAATGATGAAAGCATCATTCGTTTATTGGTGACTTTTATTCAAGACCAATATCTTAAAGGTGAATATAAAGAAGTTCACATCATCTATACTGAATATAAGAATTCTTTAGTATTCTTAGCCAAGGATTCTTTACTCCTTCCTTTAAAGATTGAAGGAGAAAAAGAAGATTTTCCACCAATATTAGAACCTTCGAGAGAAGTATTAGTGGAAACTCTTACCCCTTTATATGCGAAGGCGTCCATCTATGCGAAGCTTCTTGAAAGTGAGGTCTGTGAACAGGCCGCAAGAAGAAACGCGATGGAAAACGCTACTGATAACGCTGAAGAAATACTAAAAGATTTACAAATCGAATTTAATAAAGCTCGTCAAACAGCGATCACCCAAGAAATTACTGAGATTGTCTCAGCCGCAAATGCGATATAGGAGGACCTATTATGAACAAAGTTGAAGTCAAAGGAAAAATCATTCAAGTCGTCGGACCAATCATCGATGTCTCCTTTAAAGATGAACATCTTCCCGAACTTTTAACCGCCCTTAAGATTAACTTAGAAGGTGGGAAGACATTAACCTGCGAAGTTGCACAACATATCGGTGACGATTTAGTCAGATGTGT
>CAJOQN010000070.1 GCA_905236535.1 uncultured Bacilli bacterium | reverse complement strand
TGGAGGCGATCATATCGATGAAAATTTGATTAATCTCATCGATAAGACCTGCGATGTCGAAGACTTTTATTATTTCAGCAAACGCACTCACGCGAATAAGGAAATCGGTCGCTTCATCGACTATTATGGCTTATCTAGCGGATTCTTCTTCACTCTTAAGAAAGATGGTAAACCATATGGTATTATCTATTTCATCAATCAAAAACATGATTTACTCCTCGATGCTTATTTAAAAGAATCTTTATTCATCTTATGTTTAAGAATTTCCTATTATTTGGATATCGTTAATAAAGATAAGGAAATCGATCTTTATCATACTGAAGCCGAAAATATTTTGGCGATTTCTAACTACGGTATTTATCGCATTGACGATGAAACAATGGAAATTAAAGAATTTTCCAATAACCTTAAAACCATCTTCCCCAATCTCAAAGTGGGAGAACCCTGTTATAAGGCGATGTATGGACTTGATAAGATATGCTCTAATTGTCCGATGAAGAACTTTAAGAGAAAATATTTTGAAAGCCAAAAACACGGGGATTTCGAAATTTCTTTAACTCTCAATGACCGTAAATCGCATAATCGAACCCTCTTGGTAAGTTCCATCGGGAAAGATCATATCCGTGGTGATATGTTTGATGATTCACTCCTCATCAATTCATATCGTGCCTTAGTGGACACTCTCCGTAATTCATATTATTCCAATGGTCGTGGATATGTTCTCCTTCTTTCATTTGATAATTTAGAAGAACTTATTGCCAATCAAGGCAGTGAGGGTTGTTTATTCGTTATTCGTTCCTTCATTCGCTCTTTAAAGAACAAGCTTGGAACCAGCGAATTCTACACCTTTAACAATCAAACGATTGCCCTTGTCATTCATAACATCGGTCACGCTGATATCATTAATAAGTGCGAAATCATCTATGAATTAAGCAAAGAACATTTCTTTGATGATGGAAGCAAAGATCATTTAAATATCACATATTTACCACTTGGCTGGCCAAGAGGTTATGCGACCGCGGATGACTTTATGCGTCATATTTTAGACTTCTATCAATCCAATAAATTCGAAAGAAATACCGACTTTATCTATTTCGCCGACTATTCGATTTCTAGAAGTGCCTCGAGTAGAGAATTCATGATTTCGGTCATCAAACAAGAATTCACCGGTCAAACCACCACCAGTGTCTCACTTCAACCAATCGTTAGAGCGAGAGATAAGAAGATCTTTGGGGCGGAAATGCTCCTTAGAATTAACGATGCTTATCGTAATACCATGTTGAGCGCTGAAGAGCTTTCTCATATCGCTGAGCAAGAAAACCTCACCTCTTTAATCACTGAATCTTTGATTAACTTCATCGGTTCAATGTATCAAGAATACGGAAACAATATCTTTAAGATTAACGCTTTCAAGCGTATCTGCATTAACATCGACCAAACTTATCTACGCGATGAGTCCCTTATTAAAGCGGTTATCGATCTTAATGAGATGTATAAACTTCCTGATAATTTCCTCTCCTTTGAAATTCCCGAAGACGTCATTTCTAATTATCAAGGTCAAGTTCAAAAATTCGCGCGTGAGCTTGCCGCCTATAACATCTTCCTCTCATGCGATAGATATACTGGTAAATACATCTCAATCGAGAGACTTAAAGAACTTGGCTTCAAAGAAGTCAAACTTACCCGTGACCTTATCAACGTCATCGATCAAGACCCACTTAAACTTCAAGAGGTCACCGATATTCTTAACAACGCGAGAAGCGTCAATGTCGGAGTCACCGCGGTCGGTGTTGAGAACTCTAATCAATTTATTCTTCTGAGAGATATCAACCCAGATATCATGGTCCAAGGTTATCACTTCTATAAACCATTATCACGAAGCGACCTTATCACCGCGATTATCTCTCACGATAAGAACTAACAAAATATGCCACCTTAAGGTGGCATTTATTTTCTAAACCTTTAGATTAGCCAAAAGAAAAAATGTCATTCGACATTTTATTCTTCAGCTTTAGGAGCATCCTCTTTAGTTTCGTTTGATAATTCTTTGAGGATTTGCTTTTTAAGTTCTTCTTTTTGCTCATCGGTTAAGTCATTGACTTTAAGTGGTTGTTTCTTGCCTTGGTTTCTCACATAGATGACAAGTCCGACGATGTTAGCCGCTAAAAGAAGGAAGAGTGGAACAACGAATAACCAGAAGTAGAACCAGGTATGATTCGCCAGGTATCCGAACAAGCCACCCATTTCTCTGATTGCTTGCTCATTCCCAGAATTCTTTAAGAGAATGGTTAGCATAATGATATGAATTACAAAAAGAGCAACGGTAATTGCGACATCAACAGCAATAATACTAATCCAGAGTGCTTTTTTGTTTTTCATCGTTTCAAAAAATACCTATAAGATATATTAGAGAACTTTTAACATTTTATCAACTATTTATTTATATAATGTATGTTAAGTAAGTTTTTAAAGTTTTAAAGTTATATGAATATCGAAGTAGCAATCAAATGAAGATTGCTTAAATATAGTTTAGACGATATTTCTTTAAAAGGAACGAAATGATATCACTTCTTTTAACGATGCCGATGAATTTATTTCGATCATCGATGAGTGGGATAAAGTTTTGACTTAATGATAATTTGAGGACCTCTTTTTCGCTACAATTTATCGACAAAGCTTCATATGAACGATATCTTTCGATAGTGTCAATGGTTTTTGTCTCCGCGACCTTGATATCAAAATGACATTCATTTTTGATAAAGCGAAGGAGGTCACCCTCCGCGATGGTGTTAATATAATTACCATCTTTATCAATAACTGGGACAACCGAAAATTTATGAGCGTCAAATTTTTCTAAGGCTTGTCTCACCGTGGCTCGTTCATCAATGAACTGGGTCATTCCTTTTGGGGTCAAAAAATCGAAGATATTAAAGGTGGTGTCCATATTTAGTTAACTTCATTATATCCTATTTATCTTGCTTTATATATCCTTTTTGGACTATCCTTAAATTGAGGTGAATTAAATATGTATTTAATTGAAACAAATCAACTCACCAAGCGATATGGAAAAACCAATGTGGTCGACCATGTTGATATGCATATCCCGGAAGGTTCGATTTATGGCTTTGTCGGTGAAAACGGATCTGGCAAAACCACAATTATGAGACTTCTCACCGGATTAGCGGAACCCACAAGTGGAACATACACGCTTTTTGGTGTATCAAATAAATCTCGTGAGATTTATAAGGTCAGAAATCAGATGTCCGCTATCGTTGAAGTGGCCTCTTTGGTTCCTTCGATGACCGCTAAGGAAAATATGAGATATGCAGAGAGTTATCTCGGCATTAAATTAAGTGACGAAGAAAGAGATGAATATTTAAGACTTGTAGGTTTAGATAACGTCGGCAAAAAGAAGACGAAAAATTTCTCCTTAGGTATGCGCCAACGTCTGGCGATTTCAATCGCCTTAATCAATAAACCAAAACTCATGCTTTTAGATGAACCAATGAATGGTTTAGATCCTGAAGGAATCGCGGAACTTCGTAACCTTTTAATTGATTTAAATGCCAATCAAGGGATTACTGTTTTGATTTCTTCGCATATTCTTTCCGAACTTGAAAAGATTGCTACCACCTATGGTTTCATCTTAAAAGGAAAGATGCTTGAAGAAATTTCTCTTCAAGGATTAATTGAAAAATGTCAAAGATCGACGACTATTCGTGTTGATAATCTCCAAGAAGCCATTCCGGTGGTTGAGTCTTTAGGATATTTAAAACATCAAACATATCCAAACGACGAACTTCGTATCTTTGCGGATGTTGATATCAATACACTAGTGGTGGCTTTAGATAAAAAGAAAATCAAGGTGTTGTCGCTTAAAACCAATGATGAAAAAGTAGAAGATTATTATCTTAATCTTCTTAGGGAGGTTCGTTAATATGGGACGTCTCTTCAAAGCTTTCTTATTTAAACTCAAACGCGATTTAACATTCCGCATTACTTTATTCATTGGAATTGGTTTAGCTATTTTCTTAACTCTTATTTATTTTGGAATCGATCTCATCACCGCGAATGAAAATAACATTCCATTAAGCGAATTAGCGAATAAGAATTGTAGTGGACAAGCAATGTTGATGAATTCTTTTTCACAAACACAAAATTTTGGTCTATCCATTCCTATCAATCTTATTTCCTTTATCTCTCTTGAATTTACTTATGGAACGATTAGAAATAAGATTATCGCTGGTAATTCTAAATTTAAAATCTATACCGGACTATTCGTTTCCGGCCTCGTCTTTTCCCTTTCTCTTATTATCATCTATGTCTTAATCTGCTTTGGACTTGGGACAATTATTGGTGGATTTAATCCAAATGGATCAACCGCTCCATTCTTTGGTTTTATTCCAACTAATATTAATTGGGATTTCTTACTTAGATTCATTTTTATTAATCTTTTGACTTATGTGACCCTTACTTCATTTGCAGTGATGGTGGTCACTGTTATTCGTCATATCGGTGGTTCTATCCCTATCGTTTTAATCGTCATCATCTTTGCAGCGATGTTTGGAAGCATTTCTTCTCTCATCGCTTATGGTGGCACTGATTTAGACGGATTAATTTGGGCTTTAAGAATTTTAGATCCATTCTACGCTTCAAACGCGATGGAATTTAAAACCTTAGAAGGCGGGACGCTTTTAAGGATAATTAGTAACGAATCATTTATTGTTAGTATAATATCAAATATAGTCTACACCGCTTTATTCTTCTTTGGTGGGGCCTTAATCTTTAGAAAGAGAGATGTTAAATAATTATGAAAAAAGCCATACATATCTTAGCCGTTATCTCATTAATAATGTCGATTGTCAGTGTTGTTACTTTGTTCTTCTACGCAATACTCGCTTTTGGGAGCAGTGCTTCAATCGTCACCATCGTCATGAAAACGATGGAAGCTAGTGGAACAGACACCACTGGATTAGAAGAAGCTCTATTTTTCTATGTCAGTCTCTTTGGAATTTTCGCTCTTATTGTGGCGATTATGGGATCGATTGGCATTGTCTTTAACGCGATTATCTTATCCATTACTAAAAAGGATGAATTCAGCAAAGCCTCATTCATCACATGGGGTATCTTATCAATCATCTTTGCGAGTCAACCAGTTTCCGAAGTCATGGGCGTTCTCATGATTATTGAAGGAGCAAGACACGGCAAATAAAAAAAAGCGAGCGATGCTCGCTTTTATTGTTATTTAACAATAATTCTAACGAAGACCTTTTTGCCTTTTTTGAGCTTGAGGCCTTCTTTTAATTTTTCAAGCGGATAAGAAGGAGTGGACATCGTTACTTTTTCACCCTCGATGGTAACTCCACCTTGTTCGATAAGGCGACGAGCTTCACCATTTGAGCTACAAAGTTTGGACATTACGAGGAGTTGAATGGTGTTTAAGGCTTCATTAGTTTCTAATTCAACGGTTGGCATATTTTCATCACTGCCTTCCCCTCTAAAGAGGGCTCTCGCCGCTTCTTTACATTTAAGAGCGGTTTCTTCTCCGTGGACCATCTTGGTCATTTCCAAGGCAAGAATCTCTTTTAATTCATTGATTCTTTCTGATGACCATTTCTCCATCTCTTTAATTTCATCAATAGGGACGAATGTTAATAATTTAAGACATTTGATGACATCCGCATCATCAACATTTCTCCAATATTGGTAGAAATCGAATGGTTTGGTTTTGTTTTCATCGAGCCAAAGGGCCCCAGAGGCGGTTTTACCCATCTTCTTTCCTTCGGAATTAAGAAGGAGGGTGATGGTCAAAGCGTAAGCGTCATCGCCCTTTTTACGACGAATTAATTCCGTGCCCGCCAGCATGTTTGACCATTGGTCATCTCCCCCAAACTCCATATTCACTCCATAATGTTCATGGAGATAATAAAAGTCATAGGCTTGCATAATCATATAGTTGAATTCAAGGAAGGAAAGACCTCTTTCCATTCTTTGTTTATAGCATTCCGCTCTTAACATATTGGTAACAGAGAAATGAGGTCCGACATCTCTTAATAATTCAATATAATTGAGGGAGGCTAACCAATCAGCGTTATTGACGATTAAAGCTTTATCCTCACCAATCTCAATAAAGCGTGAAATTTGCTTTGCAAAGCAATCGCAATTATGTTGAATTTGCTCTTTTGTGAGCATCGCGCGCATATCGGTTCTCCCAGATGGATCGCCAACTAAACCAGTTCCTCCACCTAAAAGGACCACGGGTTTATTGCCGGCGAGTTGAAGTCTCTTCATTAAAACGAGAGTCATAAAGTGGCCCGCGTGTAATGAATCGGCAGTGGGATCAAAACCAATATAAAATTTGGCGCCCCCTTTATTGATGAGTTCTCTAATTTGCTCTTCATCAGTTACTTGAGCAATAAGACCTCTTTCTTGTAATTCTTCATAAATACCCATAGTGTTTTTCCCTTTAAACTACGAACTTAAATATATCATAATTTCACTTTTAATCAAAGATTTCTAAAAGTGAATGAATAAGTGGAAACCCACTATCTTGATAAATGTTATCTCGATCTAATAAAAGACCATCAACTCCCGCATTTTTAGCGGCTAACACATCATTTAAAGCATCACCGATATATACTACATCGTGTAAATCACCATCATAGTTTAACATCTTTAATGCTGTCTGGATTGGCGCGGGGTCTGGTTTAGGTATAACACATTCATGGTTACCGACTAAAACAGACATATGGGAAATATCAATGTGGTGATAATGATATATTTCTTTACAATGTGGAATATTGTTGGAAGTTACGATCCCATATTGGATACCTTCCATCTTTGAAAGTCTTTGATGAGTTTCTTTGGTATCGGGGAACAGCAAACTTAAAGATACCGATTCTTCACTATTGAGATAGTAGTTGATAACTCTGACCCATTCCCAGAATTGTTCTTCGCTTCCACCAATTAAAGCTTGATAACCGATGTTGATGGGCTCACGAGAAAAGGTTTGACATTGATCATCGCTGACCATGACTCCTTCATGTTCATAGGACTTTTTAAAGACCATTTGAAGCGCGGGACGTGTATCAAATAATGTCCCATCAAAATCAAATAAATAAACCTTGTATTTTTTCATCTTAACTAAGCATAGCAAGAAGGCTATCTTCTTTCAAAAGATTATCTATATCTTTTTTTGTGGAAATATTCATCTTTGATAATTGTTTTGTATATATTTCAATGATTTTATCCGCAAATTCACCATTATTTTCGTATTTTTCATTTAAAATTAAATCGACTAATACTTGGACCATACATCTTTTAAGCATCGCGATGAAACCTTGATATAACCAATAAATAAAATGGGCATTCTTTTGTTTTTCGATAAGTTTTAGCTGATAAAATATCTCCAACCCATCATTCACATCATGCCAGATATCGATAAAGATAGAGTCATATTTATGAAGGTCATTCTCTTTTAAATATTTAATTCCATCTTCTTTAATAATCTTAATTTTCTCTTTATGAGAAAATAGTGGTAAAAGATGTTTATTAAAGATATTAATGATATTTTGATCTAGTTCAATAATGGTGATTTCTTTAACTTCCTTTTTATTAGAAATCATAAACGGATAATATCCTAAGCCTAAACCAAGGACTAAAACATTTCCCTTGGCTTCTTCGATTGGCTTTTTCATCGTGTTGATTTCATTGGGATTAAGTGACATCCAAATATCATCCTTTTCTTTTAATGCCAAATAGTGGAAATCATTTAAAAAATAACCGATTTTATTTATCTCTTTGTTTAATTTTGTGATTTTGACATCATCTAAAGGAAATAATTGAAATTTTTGAATCTTTTCATATGTGATTTCATATTGTTTTTCCTTAACCTTCAAATCTTTTAAAAGTGAAGCGTATGGATTATTTAGATAATCACTAACATTTTCTTGATGAAGAAGGGGCAATATTTCCCTTTTTATCATCTCTTCGTTTTCTTTGGTATCATCACTAAAAAGAAAAATATCTCCAAGATGAGATAAAAGATGCTCTTTTGAATCGGTCACTGGGCCACTTAAAAAGAGTTCATTAAAAATGTCCGCGTATTCAATATTTTGAATTCTTATATCATCTAATGAGAAGATATAATCTTGAAGTTTAGGATTTATCATTTATTAATAAGCCCCTTCACTCTTAAATATGTTAATAATTTTTTAAGAGCTCTCGCTCGATGTGAGATTTCATTCTTTTCTTTTTCTTCCATCAACGCATAGACACAGTCTCGCCCTAATGGAATAAAGATTGGATCATAACCAAATCCGTGTTCACCTTCGCTTTTATAAGCGATATGTCCAGGAGCGATACCTTCAAAGATTAAAGGTTTATCCTCGACATTTAATAAAACGATATCACAAACGAATTGGGCTCTTCTGTCTTCTTGGTCCTTGAGGCGATCGATGATATATTCTATAGCCTTATCATGTCCCCCACATTCTTGAGCAAATCGCGCGGTATGAATTCCAGGTTGATGATTAAGAGCAAAAATTTCAATTCCAGAATCATCCGCGATAATTGGAAATGATGTCACCTTTTGAAGAACTTTAGCTTTTATCAGTGCGTTTTCTGCATAAGTTGATCCATCTTCGATAGCCTCTTCTGGCTTCAAATTTAAATCCGAAATCCCATAGACCACGATTCCATGAGGAGATAGGATTTGTCTAACTTCTTGGAGTTTATGTTTATTGTTTGTCGCTAAAACGATTTCAAAATTCATATTTTTATTTTAAATAAAAAGACCAGTTCTTTTCAACTGGTCATCTTTATTATTCGGCTTTTTCTTCTTGTGGCTGTTCTTGCTCTGCTTTTTGTTGTTGAGCTTTTCTAGCGTCACGACGAGCTTGAGCTTTTACGCGGCAGTCTTTGCATCTTTTTGGTTCTTGATATCCTCTTTCTGCATAATAGGCTTGTTCACCTTCAGAGAAATTGAATTCAGTACCACATTCGACACATTTGATTGTCTTATCAGGCATAAAATTTGATAACCTCCTAGGAAGGAAAAAGCAGGGATTAAATACTTTTTCTTTTTACTATTATAGTTATTTATTTATAGAACGCCACAAAAATATTGATGATGTCATTCCTTTTTGTTTTCTTGACTTAAAGAGATTAATCCAAAAATTGCCGCTAAGACTGGTAAGTATGAGCCACATAAAGCCCCCAAAACAATATTTGCGATATAATTTCTTTTTGATGGTTTTTTAACGGCAACAATACAAAGAATTGCGGAAATTAATGGGACGATAGCGTATGGGATGAAGAAAATGCCCATGACCATCAAAAGCATTTGAATTTGACCAGCAACTTCTTCGGTTGTCCCTTGAAAACTTGAAGTAATCCAACCTTCTTGCAACGCGCCAATGATAAGATCTGTATTCATTGGTAAAGCGAAAAATATAAACAAAATAGCGAGAAGGAGGAATGTTCCGACAAGAACAAATTGAAGAGCAATACTAATTTTAAATAAGATATTTGATGCTTTTTTCATAAATATTCTCCTGTTATTTAATAAACTAATTTTATCATGATTAGCTAATATATAAAAAAGAAATATTAAATTAACTAACTTTTATAAATAAAATAAACAGGCAAAGCCTGTTTTTTTAATCAATTTGGAGCAGGTGACGGGAATCGAACCCGCATAACTAGCTTGGAAGGCTAGTGTTCTACCACTGAACTACACCTGCAACGCGATATTTATATTATCGCAGTGAAAATATTAATTCAATGATTTTCTAACGAAATCAATGAGCTGAGGTTTGCCCATATATCCGAGGGCTTTATTTTTAAGAGTCCCATTTTCAAACACTAAAAGTGTTGGGATGGATTGAATATTGAATAAACGAGCAGCGTCAGGAACTTCATCAACATCCACTTTGAGAACATTAATGCCTAATTCATTCCTTTCATCAACCTCTTCGATAACTGGTGAAAGCATTCGGCATGGCCCACACCAAGTCGCAAAGAAATCGACTAAAACTGTGCCTTTAATCTCTTCTTTAAATTGTTCATAACTTTCGATATGTTTAATCATAATTAAGCCTCCTACATAAAGATAATATAGAATACGAGATAGATAAGTACGAGATGTAATGGGTAAAAAACATAGGATCCATATTGGAACCAACTCGCATTATAGCCTCTCTTTCCGGAATAAAGCAAAATAAATGCTCCCGCGATCATGCAGTAGTTTTGAGCGTCAATGTTCCAATAGACCTCAAATGGAGTGTTATTGCTCATTAAGAAAAAGCCAATGCCCCAATATAAGGTTGCAATGATAATTAAGAAAGCGACCGAGAAACAATTTATTGTCATTCTTTCAATATTTGTGCCTTGATATAAGTCTGGTTGCAAGCCGATAATTTTAAGCATTGATTTAGCGAGTGGGTAGGATAAGTAAAAACCAATGATTAAGGCAATGGCAAAGAAGTCATATTGAGTCCTTAAATAATATGGGAAGAATTGGGTAAAGGTGTATGTTCTATCCATGGCAAACATAAAGAAGGAAGCAATACCGATTAATAATGGGAAGATAGCTAAAACTTTAATCCACACCCTTTTATCCATTAAAGCCTTGACTGCAAGAGCCCCTAAAATTAGATCAATAAAGATATTCCCTTGATAGATTTCAAAGTTCATTCCATATTTCATCACAATCTGAGCGATGAGCACTAAAGTGCCGATAATTCCCATTCTAAAAATGTATTTACCAAACGATCTTGTGTGAATGACACCTTCAGCAATGCAAAAGGCAAATAAAGGAAGGGCAAGACGTCCAATAATACGGAAAATATCCGCAACTTGCGTGGCAACTGAATATTCAAGCATCATAAAACCAATGTGGTCTAAAGCCATTGTTAATAGGGCAACCACCTTTAAAACGAATGATGGGAGAATATTAATTTTTCTAGCTTCCGGTTCCATAAGATAAAGCAATGATCGAAATAACAATAGAAATTAAATTATTAGAGGCATGCGCCATAAAGGCTGAAGCAAAACCAAATTTTTCATAGAGGACGGTCAAAACCGCGGCTGCAAAGAGATAACTTGGAATATTCGCTAGCTCGTTAACTAGTGGCGTCCAATTTCCTTTAAAAGCGGTCATAAAAGAAGAGACATCAAAATGAATAAAGGCAAATAATAAGATGGTAAGGGTGTACGCTAAAGCTGGATGAATCCTTCTTAAAAAGGTAAAGAAACCAACTCGATAGGTTAATTCTTCGCATAGAGGTCCAACAATCCCTAAAATGAGAATACTAAGGAATGGGTAGTTGCCAACAATGATTTTAATGAGGCCTTCATTTTGGTTTCCGCTTGTTTGAAAGAAAAAGTTTAAAATAAGTCCATAAATCATGCTGAATCCGAGGAGAGCGTGGATGCCAACAATCGCCGAGACATAAGTCTTCCAGTCCTTCCAGCCTTTAAAGAATTGATTATGGTAAAGAATGATAAAGGCTAAAAAGGCGAAGAATAATAATCCATAGGCGATAAATTGTGAGGGGCCTAATATTTGTGGAAGATATAGATATTCTGATGTCGATATATCTTCAGGCTTAAACATCAAAAAAGCAATTTGAACAATTAAAGCAATTATTTGTAATCCGATAAATCCGATGGCAAATAAAACAATCTGAACCCAAATTGGTGTCACTGCAATATGTCGAGAAATACCTTTTCCTTCGATGTCATGATTCTTTTTGTGACATTTAGGACATTCATATTCAAGAGCGTCATAACTCTCTAGGCAGTCTTCACACAATTTCTTATTTCTAAACACTTTGACTTTTCCTTTAAAAAAACTATACACTATTTAGGGAAGAAATAATAGTTTTAACTTTGTTATAACTATCCTCAAAATATGATGACGATTGATAAAAAAATTGTCCAATTGACAGAAGTTTTAAACTCAAAATTCTATGCGATTATCTTTCCTTTGGATAATCCCGATGACTTTAAAACGATTCTTGAATCGTTAAAAAAAGAATATAAAAAAGCGAAGCATTATTGCTATGCCTATCGGGTTGGACAAAAGAGCAAATCATCTGACGATGGTGAGCCAAGCGGAACCGCAGGACGACCCTTATTAGAACTTCTTTATAAGAAAGATTTAAACAATGTTGCTTTGGTGGTCGTTAGATATTTTGGGGGAACAAAATTAGGGGCCTCGAGACTTCTTAGAACTTATGTGCAAGCAGGAGTCAATGTCATCAATGAGGCAATGGTTGATTAATATGAGTGAATGTAATAAGGATTGTGCCGGTTGTGGAGTCGAAAATTGCGAATCCCGTCAAGGCCTTCAAAAAGCTAAACTTAATGATCGCTCCAGTATCAAAAAGATTATTGGGGTTCTTTCAGGAAAAGGCGGAGTCGGAAAATCTTTTGTCACTTCCTCTTTAGCGGTCTCTTTAGCAAAACAAGGACACAAAGTTGGAATCCTCGACAGTGATGTCACCGGTCCATCAATTCCTAAGTCCTTTGGACTTCATGACCGTTGCATGGGTGAGGATAGCTTGATTTATCCAATTGAAACTAAACTTGGAATTAAAATTATCTCCGCGAATCTTTTATTGGAAAACGAAGGTGATCCAATATTGTGGAGAGGACCTTTATTAGGCAATTTAATTAGACAATTCTATGAAGATGTTCTTTGGGAAGAACTTGACTATTTATTAATTGATATGCCTCCAGGAACTGGAGATGTGGCATTAAGCGTATTCCAACTTCTTCCAGTCGATGAGATTATCATCGTCACCTCTCCTCAAGATTTAGTGTCTTTAATCGTCACCAAAGCCTTGAAGATGGCCAAGATGATGAATATCAAAGTTCTCGGTGTTGTCGAGAATATGTCTTATCTTATCTGCCCAGATTGTCAAAAACATATCAACGTCTTTGGAGATTCTCATTTAGAGAGCCTTGCCAAAGAGATGAATTTTGAGATTTTAGGTCGCCTTCCTTTAATCCCTGAAAATTCTAAGAAAGTTGACGATGGCAAAGTCGAAGATATCAATCTTCCTGAAATTGACGAAATAGCGAAGAAATTATAGGAGAAAATATATGTCAGAATTTAATGTTAGAAGAGAAAAACTGCTCAACATGATGGAAGAAAAATCCATCGCTCTTATTTATTCAGGAGTCAGTAAGATTGCCAGCGAGGATGATTTTCTTCCTTTTTGTGTCAATCGTAATTTCTATTATTTAAGCGGTATTGAACAAGAAGGTTCAATTTTGATGTTAGTGAAAGGTATTGGAGTGGATAAACAAAGTTTATTTATCTCCCCATTTGATCCTTTAAAGGAAAGATGGACTGGTAAAAAGTTGACCCCACAAGAAGCCAGTGAAATCTCCATGCTTCAAAATGTCTACACCTCTGATACTTTTGAAACGATCCTCTCTTTAACAATCAAAGAGCTCGGAAGAGTAAATAAAATCTATTTAGATTTAGCCCCTGAAATTAAGATTAAAGATTCCTATTCGACGAGAGAACTCCAAAAGAAATATCGCGAAGAAGGATATGAAGTTGAGGATGTCTATCCTTTAATCCGTCGTTTAAGAATGGTGAAAAGCGAAGAAGAAATCGAACACCTTAGAAAAGCCATCGA
>CAJOQN010000069.1 GCA_905236535.1 uncultured Bacilli bacterium | reverse complement strand
ATTTAAATTACTTAAATGAAAGCGATAGTTTTGCTCTCACCGATAACGAAATCATGGCGCGGGGTATTGCATATAAGCATGTTTCGCGCGTATTTCGCACATTCATGCGCTTAGATAATAAAGAGAAAGATGTGATCAATAAAAACTTTTTAGATAACGAATTTAACAATGATAACCAAAACTTTAGGGCCAGCAAAAACTTGTCTAGAAGTGTTTCCCATTTTTTAAAGGAGTATCACGATTATGAATAAAAGAGTACTTACTTGTCTATCGCCCTTACTATTTTTACTTTTAACCTCATTTGGCCCAAAGGTTATTGTTCCTAATTATGATTCGATTACGATTACCTCATCTTTATATGGTCCTTTTAGTAAAGATGATGGGGTCAAAAACATCTCGTTCAAGATGGAATATTTAGGAAGTAATAACATTTCAGTTCGTGAAGGTTTATATGTGATAGCGGATGGAAAAATCATCAATAGAAGCCTTAATGAATATCACACTCTTATACCATTTAAGAGTGTCACTAAAAATCTCGTTTTTGATACTTCAATCTTTCAAAATTATTCCTATATCACTCTTCATTTCTTCGTTGAAAGCACGTCAACTACTTATTACGATAAGGAATTTGAATTATTTGAAAAGAGGACCTTAGAAGTGGATGTCATGGATTATCCAACCTCCTATCAAACTCCACGAACTTGTTTTAACATCTCTTCAAATTCCTATGAAGAAAAGTATGATTTTACGAATGTATCTCACACCTTTCCTGATGATTATTATTACGAATTGAATCTTTCAAAATTAAGTTTTGATTATACCTTCCAACAAGCTTTCACTTATAAAAGAGCGTATTTAAGATTCAAAGATCCTAGTAATTATTTCAATCATATCACGGTTTATGATACCGCCAATCTCTATAAGAGATTTCTTCTGACCATTAAACAAAGTGGCACCAAGATAAGTTTTACCCCTCACCTTCTTTATTATGATGAAAAAACGATGAGCCTTTCTACTTTCCAACTTTTAGATAATTCATTAAAGGAAACAAATCACCTTTTCCTTCCATTGAAACAAAAAGATAACTTGAAAGGCATGGAATTTGAACTAGTAGTGGAAGAAGCTGGGATCAACAAATTAACTCTATATTCAATGACAACTTTGAATCCACATTTTAATCTTTTCGGAGAATGTTTTAATAGTGATTATTGCGTGACAGGAGAACAACATGATTAATATCTTTATCGCCTTAATGTTTTCGATATTTTCCTTTCAATTATTTTTTGCTTCTTATCGCATGAATGGGACTAATCGTATTTTGGTTAATCTTCCCCTTTCCCTCATCCAAAATTCGGTGTCCATCAGCGAATACGACAACACTCATATGCTTTATTTTGATAAAGAAATATTAATTGATAATGTCGATTCTTATCTCCTTAAAAATCTTAAGAAATACACCTCTTCGTATGAATGTGAATATTTATTTTTAGAATCAAACGGTGAGAATGTTTGTATCGGAGATAAATGTCAAGGAGTCAAGATTACCATCGATGCCTCGATTGTTTTTGATTTTCATTATCATAAATCAATGATTTATAGAATAGGAGGAAGATATGGACAATAAAAGGCTAATAGACTTCATAGAATCATCTTTTCTTCAAGATCTATTAAACGATAGTTCTATCACTGATATCTCATATAATGGGCGTCACATCTTCTATCTCCATAATGAATATGGAAGATGTAAAAGTGAAATAGAAGTGAGTAATGATGAGATAAATAACTTTGTGAGACAAATCGCAAATATCTCTGAAAAACAGTTTTCTTTTTCAAATCCAAACCTTGATGTCTCATTTGGGAAATATCGTTTAAACGCCGTCCATCATAGCGTGGGAAGAATCAAAAATGAAAGCACGATAACTTTTTCGTTAAGAATTGGAAGCGAGGAACTACATATTGAAAGAGATGATGGTTCATTTTTCCCAAAAGCGGTCGGAGAATTAATCGATTTAATTCTTAGTAATCATCAAT
>CAJOQN010000068.1 GCA_905236535.1 uncultured Bacilli bacterium | reverse complement strand
GAATGTTTAGGCTCACCTAAACGCATAGAAACGTATTCAATGGATAAGGTGTCGATATAGTTGACGATTGGGAATTCCTCTCTGAAAACTTCATCTAAGCCTTTTTCCAAAAATTCCGCGTATGACTTGGTTTGAATTTCCACTAAGTTAGGAAGTTCAAGTTCACCAGAGATTCTGGAATAGTCATAACGGTTGTTATTTAATTGTTTAAGTTCAGTAATTTTTCTGGACATGTAATGGCTCCTTTTCGATAAATTTAAGTTCATTTATCCGCTTTTATAATCCAATAGCCTTTTTCTTTGTGGATTGTAGAGACATTTTCAAATACTGTTTCGAGATATTTGAAAGTGCTCTCCGCCCCTTGCTTTCGTCTTATCACAACGTATAACGAACCGCCATCAATTAAATATTGCTTAGCCCCGCTAAACATTTGGTAAGTAACAGCCTTACCAGCGCGGATAGGGGGATTTACAACAATTGAATCATATGGTCCTTCAATCTTTTCGTAGATGTCACTATGAAGGCAGGTGACTCGTGATTCTAATCCGAGCTTTGCACTACTTTTTGACGCCAAAGCAAGTGCGCGCGAATTAATATCTGCAAGGTCGACCCTTGCATCTAATGAATTTTGGGCGATGGTAAGTCCAATCGGACCATATCCACACCCAAGATCCAAGATTTTCCCGGTGAGGTGAAGAGGGAGAATTACCTTCAACAAGATAAAACTACCCTCATCAATCCGAGATTTGGAGAAAACTCCATTATCGGTATAGTAGGTATATTTCTTATCGAATAAGTAGAAAGAAATTTCTCTTATATTAGATTCCAAATTTGGATCTAAGTCGAAATAATGCGACATCTATACCTCTAAAGTTTGCTATAAACGAAATTATTTAATTTCGACTTCAGCACCAGCTGCTTCAAGAGCTTTCTTGTGTTCTTCAGCTTCAACTGGAGAGATGTGTTCTTTAACTGCGACAGGTGCTCCGTCGACTAATTTCTTGGCATCCATTAAGCCTAAGCCAGTGATAGCTTGAACAGCTTTGATGACTTGGACTTTGCTCATACCAGCATTCTTTAAGAATAAGCTGACTTCGGTTGGTCCTTTTGCGGCTTCTTCTTCTTCGGCTGGGGCAGCGGCGACTGCAACTGGGGCAGCGGCGGTGACACCAAATTCTTCTTCAACAGCTTTAACGAGATCGTTTAATTCTAAAACGGTCATTTCTTTTAAGCTTGCGATAATTTCTTCTTTTGTTAATTTAGCCATTTTCTTTTCCTCCTAAATTGGCATTATTTTGCATCCGCAACAGCCTTAACTGTACAGGCAAATTGACGGACAGGTGCTTGTAAGCACGATAGTAACATGGAGATGAGTCCTTCCCTGTCTGGTAATTTGCTGATGGAGATAACATCTTCTTTAGAAGCGAATCTTCCTTCAAACACACCACCTTTAATGGAAAGGGTGTCAAATCTCTTCGCGTATTTAGCAATAACTTTGGCACCAGCGTTTAAATCTTCAGAGAAGACAAATGCATTTGGTCCAACAAGAATGTCTTTCATTTCGCTATAGCCTAGTTCATCACTAGCACGTTCCACTAATGAATTCTTGTAAACGTTCATGCTAGCACCAGATTTGGCAAGAGCGCGTCTTAGTTCTTGAATTTGGTTAACACTTAAACCACGATATTCAACAACGACAAGTCCGCTAGAAGCTTTTGCTTTTTCAACAATCTCGCTAACTGTTTCTTGTTTTGCTTTTAAAACGTTTTGATTCATGTTTTTGACCTCCTATTTCAATTTGTGTTTTTTTGAGGCTCCAATATACAGTGAGAATTAAATGCTTTATTCATTCACCTCGGTAACATGATTAAGGCTCCACGCCCGTTACTGTCTTTGGTATATTGAAAACTTGATTATTAACGACCATCAAATGTGAAGTGAATAGCTGGTCCCATGGTCGTATGGACGACAGCGTTTTTAATATAAGCACCTTTAACAGCAGATGGACGAGCCTTAATCACAGCGTCAATTAATGCGTTAAGATTGTCCTGAACCTTTTGTGCTCCAAAGCTGATTCTGCCGATAGAGACATGCATATTTGCTTCTTTATCAACACGGTACTCCACTTTACCAGCTTTGATTTCTTTGATTGCCTTTGCAATATCAGGAGAGACTGTACCGGTTTTTGGGTTTGGCATTAAGCCTTTAGGACCTAAGACACGGGCCACTTTTCCGATTTGAGGCATCATGTTTGGAGTAGCGACTATAACATCGAAATCAAACCAACCACCGTTGATTTTGTCGATAATTTCCGCTCCACCAACTTCATCTGCACCAGCAGCTTTTGCTTCTTCAACTTTGTCGGTAATAGCGAGAACTTTTTTAGTTTTGCCATTTCCGTGTGGGAGGACGAGAGTTCCTCTGATTTGTTGATCAGCTTTCTTTGGGTCGACATTGAGATGGAATGAGACTTCTACGGTTGCGTCAAATTTGACGGTGGAAGTTTCTAAAACGAGTTTAGAGGCTTCTTCAACAGTGTAAAGTTTGTTTTCGTCTACTTTAGCTAAAGCAGCAACGTATTTCTTACCTTTTTTCATGTTGTTCACCATTAATCGTCGACAACGATTCCCATATTACGAGCACTACCTTCAACGATCTTCATAGCCGCCTCAATGTCATTCGCGTTAAGATCAGGTAATTTGTACTCAGCGATTTCTCTAAGCTGTGCTTTAGAGATGTGGCCCACGATTGTAGTTTTGCTATTTGGTGAGCCTTTTTTAATGCCAGCAGCCTTTAAAAGTAAAGGTGCAACTGGGCTTGTTTTGATGACAAAGTCACAAGACTTGTCTTCATAAGCAGTGATGATGACTGGAACGATTTGACCACGTCTATCAGCAGTTTGGGCGTTGAAGTCCGTACAGAACTTCGCCATGTTAATACCTGCAGATGCGAGTTTTGGTCCTGGTTTAGCTTCGCCACCAGGTAATTCCATCTTCAAGACTTTAGCGATTTTTTTAGCCACTTGACTTTCCTCCTATTTAGATTTGTCAGTGCTGTGGTACGGGTGAATCACCACTCTTCCACAGTCATGCACGCGTTTACACCTCTCGTGTGTGAAAGCGATATGCTTTGATATCATACCAAATATGTGCATGGGTACGCAACCGAAAAATAATTTTTTTCTAATTTTTTGACAACAAATTTATATAATTTGTCGTTTAGTTGTTTTTTGCAAAACTTGTAGTTATAATACATAGCGTTATGGAAAATAGCAGAAAATATAGCAGCGTTTCCCCATACTTAATCGTTTTACTTTCCCTTGTTGGAATCATTTTAATGGGTTCACTTTTACTCACCCTTCCGATTTCTCATATCGATGGAAATTGGGGAAATTATCTCGATTCGCTTTTTGTGGCAACAAGCGCCACTTGCGTTACTGG
>CAJOQN010000067.1 GCA_905236535.1 uncultured Bacilli bacterium | reverse complement strand
ACGACCATAAAAGTACCTCCTATATTTACATATAGCGTTATAATATTATCACTACGTCAATTTTATTTCAATAAATAAATTATTGTTATCGTGTCGTACAAAAATTGGTTGTTTTTTTGTATTTGTATATTATTATATACATTAGTCATTATGAGAAAAATCGACAAATTTAAACAAAAAATCAATAATTCCTTATACGATCACTTTGTTTTAAAACAAATTTTAACTTATTCTAAAACCGCAATACTTTGTATTGTTTCTGGCATATTATTTGCTTTTGGTTTTTCTTGTTTCATTTCTCCAGTCGAAGGCGATCTCGCAATTGTCACAGGCGGTGTATCAGGAATTTCTCAAAACATTTATTTTATTATTTCGTTTTTTAATGATCATATTTCGTTATCTGATGTCACTTCTATTGCGTACTTTGCAATCAACGTTCCTATCTTAATTTTTGCCTTCTTTAAGATTGGCAAAAAGTTTGCAATTTTTACCTTGGTTAATGTTTTAGTCAGCTCTATTTTTATTCGCTTGTTCCCACTTTGGGTAACACCAATTCAAGAGCTCTTAAAATCAGATAATGTATATGGTGGAATCATCACTCGTATTATCTTTGGCGGTCTGTTCACTGGCGTAAGTAGTGCTCTTGCTTTCCGTGCGGAGATATCATGTGGTGGTATTGATGTTTTCTCCTATTATTTCTCATTAAGAAAATCTACAAGCGTAGGCAAATATACCATTACGATTAATATGTTCATTATAATTTTATATGCCATCTTATCCATCGTTAAAACTCCTTCTGAATGGGGCAAAGGTCTTTTAATTGCCTTATTTGCTTTCTCTTATCAATTTATTTGCTCGCTTGCCATCGATATGATTAATGTGAGAAACAAAAAAGTTCAGCTTCAAATTATCACCCGAAATGAACATATGCCAAAAGTGTTGATTGCTAACTTCCCTCATGGCTCGACAGTCATCAATGGGAAAGGCACTTATTCAGGGAAGGACACCTTCATTATTTACACTGTTATATCGAGTACTGAAGTTAAGGCGGTCACTAGACTCTGCCGTCGTGTTGATGAACATGTCTTTATTTCTATCATTCCGCTCAACCAAGTTTATGGTAATTTCTTTATCAAGCCTGTAGAATAATTAGGTTAATTTCTAAAATTGTTTAAAATATCAAAAATATTTCATAAATCAATGAAAACAATACCAAAAAACCATTAAATTTTTTAAAACAATCGTAAAAAAGGATAGTTTAAATATTTAATTATATAGGTTAAATTAATACTTTTGTTTTACCGACATTTTAATGGGAACTCTAGCATTTTTCTTGATTATTTATAATAAAGTGTGTTTAATTGTCATTAATATTTTCAAAATTTATTTTGGATTTATTAAGAAACAATAAATATGCTAAGACTAGAAAAAATTAAAAAAGTTTATAAAACCAGCGATATGGAAGTGGTCGCTCTTCACGATTTATCGCTTTCTTTTCGCAAGTCAGAATTTGTTTCAATTTTAGGTCCATCCGGTTGTGGTAAAACAACACTTTTAAACATTATTGGTGGCCTTGATCACTATGATTCTGGCGACCTTTTTATTCAAGGTTTATCCACCAAAAACTTCAAAGATCACGACTGGGATGTTTATCGTAACCATCGTATTGGTTTTGTTTTCCAATCGTATAATTTAATCCCTCAAGAGAATATTCAACAAAATGTTGAGCTTGGTTTAGCTATTTCTGGCCTTAAGAGACAAGAAAGAGAAAGAAGAGCAAGAGAAGCGCTTGATCGTGTTGGTTTACAAGGTATGTATAAAAAAAGACCAAACCAACTTTCGGGTGGTCAATGTCAAAGAGTAGCAATTGCTCGAGCGATTGTTAATAATCCAGATATCATCTTAGCGGATGAACCCACCGGCGCTCTTGATTCGGTCACCTCTATTCAAATCATGGAAATCCTTAAAGATTTATCCAAAGATCGCCTCATCATTATGGTGACCCATAATCCTGAAATTGCTGAAAAATACTCTACTCGTATTATTAATTTATTAGATGGACAATCGATTGGTGATTCCATGCCATTTAGTCCAGAAGATGAAATCAAAGAAGTTGCTGAATTAAGTAATGACAAAGTTACGAAATCTCATCTTTCGAAAAATAAAGCTGAAGAAAAAGCAAAGATGAATTGGCTGACCACTTTTTCCTTATCAGGTAAAAATTTATTAGCTAAAGGCAAGAGAACGGCCATGATTGTGGTCGCTTCCAGTATCGGTATTGTCGGAATTTCTGCTGTTCTCGCGGTTTCCGCGGGTGTCACTGGTTATATTAATTCGATGCAAGATGATATGCTTTCGGGTAGCCCGATTCGCATTTCTCAAACATCTTTTGATTTATCAATGATCGCTAATAATATGAACGGCATTTCAAGAACGAAAACCGTGGTTAGCAATATTAAAGATGGGGTAATTGATGTCGATTCGATGGTGGAGCAACTTGTTAGAACTTCTGATTCAATTTCCACCACAATGATTACCAATAACATTAATCAAGACTACATTGATTTTATCGATGACATGCCAAAAAATTATTATTCCGCTTTATCTAAAAATTATGATTTAGCCATTTTAAATAATATTTTTACTGAAGATACTCTTGAAGGAAGAGTGGATGATCCATCTATTGAAGGCGACACATGGTATTCTTTAGCCTCTTTAGTTTCATATGCCACCGCGATTCTTTCGAGAACTGATTATTCAATGTTCTCCTCTCAAATCTCTTCCTTTACCTCAGTAGTAGACCAAGGTTTAGATGCTGAGGACTATGTCTTATCGCAATATGATGTCGTGGATGGGACATTCCCAAAAGCCGCGAATGAAGTGATGATTGTCCTTGATCACAGCAACCGAATCTCTGATTTTCTTTTAACCTTACTTGGTTATTATAGTCAAGCGGATTTAATGGATTCTATTTACTATTATTCTGGTAATAACACATCCCCATATTTCGACCAAGAAAACTTTGATCGTATTCAAACAATTACCTTTGAACAATTACGTGAAAAATCATTCTGGTATTTCCCAAACGATGTTGTTTTCACAAAAACGACAAGCCCGACTAATCCTTTCACATATTCTTATCAACCTGACTTTGATTCTTGGACAGGAGGTATTGAACTTAAAGTTTCAGGAATCCTCGCTCCTAAAAAGAGTGTTCTCTATGGTTGCTTGCAATCAGGTTTTTATTACACTCCTCAATTGGCGGAGAGATTTATCTTTGATAACTATAATTCTAAACTCGCAAAAGGAATTGCGGATATCATTGAATCTTATAAGGAAATCGGTATTGATGTTGACTCCTTTACCTCCAGTGTTTCTTACATCAAAGATACCTCTACTGGTGAAGTGACTGTAGAGAAAAGAGGTATTACTTTCGATCTTCCTTGTTCTTATGAAGGTGAAGCCTTTGAAATGTCTTTCCCAGTTGGAGTTTCTCAAGGCTCATTAGCTTCTATTTTATCTTTGATTTCTCAAACCCCTAACACCTCGACAACAACCGCTTCATTGTCACTTAATAATGTGGGTGGAAGCCTTATTCCAACTTCTATTGATATCTATCCTACAACATTCAATAAAAAGTATCAGGTTACCGATTATTTAGATTTATGGAACAACGGAGAAGAACTCACTCTTTCAAATGGTAATATTATTTCCGCGGAGCGCGAGGAGATTAAATATAACGATAATCTTGAACTTATTATTTCCATCATCAACACGGTTATCACCGCTGTGACCATTGCTTTAGTGGTCTTTACTTCCTTATCTTTAGTGGTCTCTACCGTTATGATTTCGATTATTACTTATGTTTCTGTTATTGAACGTATTAAAGAAATTGGGGTTATTCGTTCTTTGGGTGGCCGAAAACGCGATGTCTCTCATCTCTTTAATGCTGAAACTTTAATCATTGGACTTCTCTCTGGATTGTTTGGAGTAGTGGTCACTTATATCCTAGAACTCATTGTCAATGCCATTTTAATCTTCAATTTTAATCTTGCGATTATGAATTTTGTCCCAACAACCGCTTTAATTATTATTGGTGTTGCTGTTTTATTAACGATTATTGCTGGTTTAGTTCCTGCTGCTTCTGCCGCGAGAAAAGATCCAGTTGTTGCCTTAAGAACCGAATAAAAAAAGAGTGATAACACTCTAAGATATTTTTTGGCGGAGAAAGGGGGAGTCGAACCCCCGCGAGACTTGCATCTCCTAGCAGTTTTCGAAACTGCCCCCTTCGGCCTCTTGGGTATTTCTCCGTGAGAATGATTATAACATAAAAAACATTGTTTTTATCAATTTTAAAGGAGTGAATGTTATACAAAAATTTTGTGAATGCATTATTCACAATTTTTCTTTATACTATATGTTGTATGAAATGGTGGGATTTTGCTGATTTAAATTTCGTTCTCTTCTTCTCAATCCTCGCATTTTTGTTTATTGTGACCCTCATCATCATCTTGATTATGGTCATCTCTAACCACAGGCTTAAGAAGAAAGAATTACTTATCCAATCCGAAAGAGATAACCTCAGAGTTTACGTGATTAATGTCAAGCGTAACATTGTTACCTATTTTTCACGTTCTAACATTCAAGAAAAGAGAATGATGGACCTCCAAGAGTTCTATGATCGTTTCCACCCAAATGATAGAGAAAAGATTAAACAATGGATTTTCAATATCTGTTCCCACAACGATGTGGAACCATACTTAGAAGCGGATGCTGTTATTGAAAAAGAAAAGAATCCATCGTTCTCCCTTTTAAAACTAGTGAAATATAACAACGCTGATGGCTTGATTCATATTGAGAACCATATCTTAAGATATATCACTCCTTTAAACAATGTCTCCAAACGTAAAAAAGGCATGGTTGTGGGTGTTGTTAAGAGAAGTGTGATGGAACAAATCATCGCTAAAGATAGATCCATTTACGGCTTCACCTTTGCGATTAGATTCTTCTACATCAAACAAAAAGTTTTGACCAACGATAAGGTTGAGAGATTCATGTCCATGACTTTGAAGAACGAAGTCTATCCATTTGTCTCTGAGTCTAAGACCCCTCGTCAAATAGTTGATATCTCCTCTAATGAAATGATGTTAGTGGATCTCCGTATCTCTAATAAAGACGATGCGATGCATCTTGCGAGCTCTATTTCTCACTCCTTAAATAAAGCTATCGCTCTTAATGGTTTTGTGGGATCTATTGGATACTCAATCGGTGTGGTGGAGAATGCCTTATTCTATCAAGACTTCCCAGAGATGCTTAAACACGCTCAAGAGGCTTGTATTGAAGCCCAACAAAACGAGCAAAAGATTCTTCTTTATCAAAAGACGACATCTCCAGAACTTAAGATTGCTTACTCTCGTGACACCATCATTGAGCTCATGAAGAGCAAGAACTTAAGATATCTATTTAGACCGATTATTGATTCAAAAACACAGTCAATTCTT
>CAJOQN010000066.1 GCA_905236535.1 uncultured Bacilli bacterium | reverse complement strand
AGTGGAATGTGTTCTTATGAGATATGACTATGGTTGTGCAGTATGTGTCTCTAGTCAAGTTGGATGTAATATGGGATGTTCTTTTTGCTCTTCTGGCATCTTAGGCAGACAAAGAAATTTAAAACCAGAGGAAATGGTGGGACAAGTTCTTGTTATTAACGACTTATTAGCGGAAGAAGGCAAAGGCATGCATGTTACTCATGTCGTTGTCATGGGAACAGGTGAACCTTTTGACAATTATGATAATGTCATGGACTTCATCCGCATCATCAATCATCAAAAGGGACTCGCCATTGGAGCGAGACATATCACGGTCTCGACATGTGGGATTCCTGAGGGGATAAGAAAATACGCAAAAGAAGGTCTTCAAACCAATCTTGCCATCTCTCTACATGCCCCTAACAATGAACTTAGAAATAAATTAATGAAGATTAATAAAGCTTTTCCTTTAGAGATTATCTTTCCCGCAATCAGAGAATATGAAAAGCTCGCTGGGCGAAGAGTGACTTATGAATATCTTCTTTTAGAAGGTATAAATGACACGAAGGAATGCGCTCAAGAGTTGATTGAACTGATTAAAGGAACAAAAGGCTATGTTAATCTCATTCCCTATAACGAAACCAAATTATGCGATTATAAACGCAGCAGCAACAATCGAGTTCACGCTTTCCTCAATTATTTGATTGAAGGAGGAGTGAATACGACGATTAGAAAGGAATTCGGTTCCGATATTGACGCGGCCTGTGGTCAATTAAAAGCAAAGGTGGAATTAAAAGACGATGAATAAAAAATATATCAGTGGACAATTTGTAAGCAAGACCGACATTGGCAGGGTTCGCTTGACTAATGAGGATAACGCTCTTGCTTGTATCAATGCCAGAGGGAATGTTCTTCTCCTCATCTGTGATGGAATGGGAGGAAGCAACAAAGGAGAACTAGCCTCCTCCTTAGCATTAAATAGCATTCAAGATGCTTTTATAAATCAAAGAAAGTTCTTTAATCGAGCTCACGCCATATATTGGATGAAAAGAGAGATTAGAAGAGCAAACAATCTCATCTATGATGAGGCCCAAAAAAATCCTTCCTACGTTGGAATGGGAACAACCTTGACCGCGATCTTAATTGTCGGAGGTTTTTATATCAGTGCTCAAGTCGGTGATTCAAGAGCCTATATCTTAAAAAATAACACCCTTCAACAAATCACTGAAGATCAAACTGTCGTCGCTTATTTATTTAGAACTGGTCAAATCTCTGAATCCGAAATGGCCACTCATCCAAAAAGACATGTCTTATTAAATGCCTTAGGCAATGAACCGACGATTGAGGTGGATTTCAAATTCGCCAATTATGATAATGAAACTTTTTTGGTTTGCTCTGATGGTTTATATAACAACCTCGACCATAAAGTTATTGAGTCGGTGATTAAATCTAATGAACCCGTTTCCACGAAGTGTGATCAATTAATCGCTCTAGCGAACGCGAACGGTGGAAGCGATAATATCGGAATTGCGATATGGGAGGCTGATAAATAATTATGGCACTCAAAATCGGAAATATTATCGACAATCGTTACCGCATCGAATCTAGACTTGGACACGGCGGGATGGCCGAAGTCTATGAAGCCACCGATATCATCTCTAAAAAGATTGTCGCCATTAAATTAATTAGAGAAGATGTCATGAAAAATCCAATCAATCTTCGCCGCTTTGAGAATGAAATTCTCATCGCTGCTTCTTTAGACCACGAAAATATTATTAAAGTCTATAATCATGGAACGATCGATGGGAGACCATATATCGCCAATGAATATATTAAAGGTCAAACCCTAAAAGATGTATTAGACTTCCGTGGAAGTTTAAATATCGAGGAATGTTTATCAGTGATGCTTCAACTCGCAAACGCCCTCAGTTACGCTCATGCTCATGGGATTATCCATCGCGATATCAAACCTCATAATATTTATTTGATGACGGATGGGACTTTAAAACTTGGGGACTTTGGTATTGCCCAAGCTGAAGGAGTGGAGAATACTTTAACCGCGACCAGTGATATCATCGGTTCGGTTTATTATCTTGCTCCGGAGATTTCAAGAGGAAAATCCGCCAGTGTGCAATCTGATATCTATGCCTGTGGTGTCACCTTCTTTGAACTTTTAACTGGACATGTCCCATTTATGAGAGACACCGCGGTCAATATCGCGGTGGCCCATATTAAAGATAAATTCCCATCTCCAAAGAAATATCTTCCTTCTTGCCCCAAAGAAATTGAAAGAATTATCTTTAAGTGTTGTAAAAAGAATCCCAAAGAAAGATATGCAAACGCTGCCCTTTTATATGATGATTTAAAAGAGATTAAAGATAATCCTTCTCTTTATAAAGAGAAAAAATCTCTCTTTGCGAAGATTTTTGGTTTTAAATAAGATGGATGGATTAATTGTTTCTTCAAGGTATGGGATTTATAAAGTCTATTGCGATGGACTTCTTTATTCTTGTAAACCGAGAGGAACTTTTCGAAAAAATAAATTATCTCCAATCGTTGGAGATTATGTCACCTTTAACGAAAATGAATTTGTCATTGAAGAGATTAAAGAAAGAAAGACGGTTTTAAATAGACCTAAAGTCGCAAACATCGATCAATTATTAATTGTTTTTTCCATCGTCGAACCCGAATTCTCCTATTATCTCGCCTTTAAATATTTAACATACGCCAATAAATTTGGTTTAGACGCTAAAATAATCGTCACTAAAATTGATAAATCAGGAGTGAGTCAATCAAAGATTGATGAGATCAAAGAAACCTTTAATAAATTAGGAATAAAAGTTTATTTTGTCTCTAATAAAAAAGGTGATGGTTTAGAGGAAGTTAAAGAATTATTTAAAAATAAAATCTCTTCTTTGCTCGGTCAATCAGGCGTGGGGAAATCCTCATTATTAAATGCGATTGATCCAAGTTATCAAAGAAATGAAGGAGAATATAGCTTTGCCTTAGGGAGAGGAAAACATGAGACCAAAGAAACCATCCTTCTTCCATATGAAGGAGGATATATCGCTGACACTCCAGGATTTTCCTCTTTGGATTTAGAACTTTATAAGGAAGATATTGCTAAATTCTTCCCGACATTCGCTGAACGAAGCACTAAATGCTTTTACACTGATTGCCTTCATATTTCTGAACCAAAATGTGAAATAAAACAAGCTTTAGAGAATCATATGATTCCGCAAATCGCTTATGACTCATATCTGAAATTATCCGCTGATGCGGTTAGTTATATCAGGAGGTATAAATAATGAGAAAAATTATTGTTTCCCCATCTCTCTTATCGGCAGATTTTAAATGTCTAAAAGAAGAGATTAATCGTATCGAAGAAACGAAAAGCGAATATCTTCACTTCGATGTGATGGACGGACATTTTGTCGATAATATCTCCTTTGGCCTTCCGGTTTTAAAAAGCATCGCCACTTGTCATCATCTTGTTAACGATGTTCATATCATGATTTCTGATCCTTTGCATTACGCCAAAAGATTCTGTGATGCCGGAGCGGATGTCTTAACCTTCCATTATGAAGCATGTAAGGATGAAAACGAGATTAAAGAAGTTATTGATATCATTCATCAAAACGGTGTGAAAGCGGGGCTATCAATTAAACCAAACACTCCGATTGAAGTTGTTTATCCATTCTTAAAAGATCTTCACTTGGTCCTAGTGATGTCGGTGGAACCAGGTTTTGGTGGGCAAACTTTTATGATGAATGCTTTAGATAAAATTGTTAAATTAAGAAAATATATCGATGATCATCATCTTCAAACTTTAATTGAAGTTGATGGTGGGATTAATGAACAAACCGCAAAACTTGTAAAAGAGGCTGGTGTGGATATCCTCGTCGCTGGTAGCTACATCTTTGGTAGTGATAATTATAAGGAAAAAGTGGAGGCTTTGCATAAGTAATATGCCGTTATTATTCGCTTTTGGTGCTTTAACAATTTTATTCTTTATCTGCTTTTGTGTGACTTCTTTTATCTCCTATAAGCAGCGTTTTAACGTTAAATATAATCCACTTAGCATGTTTCCATATGAACTGAATATGGATAATTCCTTTAAAGACAATTTATTCGGCAATATCTTTATGATTCTTTGCGCTGTCTCTCTTCTTGGTTTTTATGCTTTTTATGGTTTTCAATTCACCAATAACTTAACCAAATTTTTAATGGCCGTGGGTGTTTTAAGCGCATTAGTTTTCTCTTCTTTAACCTTTACCCCTTTAAAGCTTTTAAGACTCCATTTATTCTTTGATGTCACAAGTTTTGTCTTAACCTTCTTGGTTTATGGGGCTTTATTCATTTTATGTTTAAATGATTATCAATTATTCACTAATAATTTATCGCTTGTGATGGTATTTGTGGTTGGTTTCTTTGGGATTTTATATTTCCTTTTAATCCTTAATCCAAAACTATCGAGATGGGCCTATTTAGATAAAGAAGTTAATAGTGATGGAACATATTATTATAAACGCCCAAAACTCTTCCCCTTAGCGTATACTGAATGGGCAAGCATGATCTTTGTTTTAATCGGAGCTATATTATCTTTAGTTGAATCTGTAGCGTTATGATGACACTCTCTTAAATGTATATTTAGAGATTGTCGCTAAAACTGCATCAAATACTATTTTAGAGGATAAAGATATTTAAACAAAAAGACGTCTATGACGTCTTTTTTACTTTCTTTTTTCGCTTAAGCCTTATATTGCTTATTTAATGAACGATAAGCGCGAGTGGACATACGAATCTTGACTTCCTTGCCATTAATGATAACGGTGCGGAGTTGGAGATTTGGTTTCCATCTACGACGAGTGGCTCTAAGGGAATCAGAACGGTTATTTCCAGAAGTTGGACCTTTTCCAGTAACTGGGCAAACTCTTGACATAATAATCCTCCTCTACGTGCCTAATAATATTATCATAAGATAAAATAGGCTTCAATATCAAAATTCACTAAAATTTGACGTTGGGATATTCTCTTTCAAAGTCCTCTTTTGAAAGACGATTTTGACACTTCTCAAGCATCGCTTTATATAATAATCCTTTTTGATCAAAAGTTAGATATCTCGTATGCCCTTGTCGCATATAAAAATAGATGGTTTTATGCTTTTTAGATTTCTCTTCATCGATGTAAATGACATCCGAGAAGTTATACGCTAAAACTTTTCTAAAGCGATGAACTTCGACATATTTCCTTTCTAAGACATAATAGTTAGCAAGAAGGGCGACGATTAAGAAAACAATCGTGGAGATGACCCAAAAAGCGATAAGGGTGTATTGTCTCCAGTCCCATGCCTCAAAGAGGAACATATGCCAACAGACACCAAAAAGGAACGCCATCACAAAAATCGCGGCGAAGATGAATGAAATGATTATACGTGTTGGTCTAATCTTTAATTTCATGATGATAAGCTTCAAGTAAATTCTTTAACAAAGATAATCTAGTTAAAAGACCCACTCCGCCAGGAACTGGAGTTTGAAGAGCGACCGGCAATCCTCTTTTAGCGTCACCCTTAAGTCCTTCTTCAGTTCTATTGATGCCGACATCAACAATCGTGGCAGTTGGTTTATAAGAGAAGGAATCATCTAAGAATTCACATCTTCCAATCGCAATAGCGATGATATCCGCATTAGCGATATATCGTTCCATATCTTCTCTTTTGGTTTTGGAGTGAAGAATGGTGACATTACAGTTTTCTTTTAATAAGAGATGAGCGAGTGGTTTACCGACGATATTGCTTCTGCCAATCACCACAGCGTTTTTACCTACGAAATCAGTGTGTTCACTTTTGAGATAATCAATAATTCCTTTTGGAGTGCATGGATTAATCGATGATAGTGGATGGAATCCATCGATATCTTTCTTTGGAGAAACTGCGAGTTTTACCTTTTCTTCGTTAATATGTTTTGGAAGCGGCATTTGGACAATAAGTCCATGAATTCTTGAATCATTATTTACTTTTTCAATTTCTTTTAATAAATCGGCTTCTGAAATATCGATGGGGAATTTTTTTAATTCCACTTGGATACCAACTTCATTTGCGTCTTTGATCTTTCCTTTGATATAGGCGTTTGACGCTGGATCATCATTAACCTGCATAATCACAAAAGAAGGAGTGACTTTTAATTCACTTATCTCTTTGATTAAAGCTTCTTTTTGTTGTTTGACGTATTCTTTAATTTCCATAATTATTAATATTTAATTTCTGGAATTCTGGCTTCGTATTGACGAATCTTAATTCCGGCGAGTTGGAGCATTTTTAATGAGGCTTGTGTCTCGGTGGTATGCTCATATTTATTTGAACAATAGATGACTTCTTTGATTCCAGTTTGGATGATGGCTTTCGTGCATTCATTACAAGGGAATAAAGTGACATATAAGGAACAACCGTTAAGCGCTGCCCCATCACGGGTATTTAATATGGCGTTAAATTCCGCATGACAGACATAAAGATATTTAGAATCTAACCCTTCCCCTTTATTCCAAGAGACTTTATCTTCATCGATACCTCTAGGCATTCCATTGTAACCAATGGAAACCACTTTATGATTGCTATCGACGATACAGGCTCCGACTTTCGTATTTGGATCTTTACTTCTTAGGGCTGATAAGAAGGCGATACCCATAAAATATTCATCCCAATTTATATTTGATGTTGGCATATTATTTCCTCCAAGATTTTCTATATTTTACTTTAAATCATTCCGTAAAAAAACATAGATTGTATTATGTAGATAAAAAATAAATCAAAAGATATAATAAAATCTAGATTGAGTTATGAAAAGAGTGTGGTTATTTAGAATTATTGCAATCCTCATGGGGATCCTTTTGACTTATATCCTCACGACTCGAATTATTGATTCGGTGGCTCTTTTGCTTAACCCATCCACTAAATATTATGTCCTACCAATATTAGCGATTCTTTTAGACACGGTAATTTTTGTCTCCGCTGGAGCGGCCATCGTTTTAATCTTTTTAACTACTGGTGATTTGGTAGAGAAGAATAAATTAAACCAAAAATATGTTTCCGAACACGAAATCGAAATCAATCAACTAAAAGCGAAGATTAAAGAACTTGAAGCGAAAATCGAAAACAAAGATTATGTCGCGGAAGTTATCAAAACATCTAATAATTCATCTATTGATGAAGAAACGACACAAACCTATAACGATTTAACATTTAAAAATTTTGAAAAAGAAGCCAAGAATCTTATCGGCGAATCTCTTCGCCCTGAGATGAGGGTTGTCCTCCTTTGTGATGTCTATCAAGGCGATGAACTTTTAAAAATTAGAGGTTCGGTTGGCTCTTTGTATGGTTTTAATGATAGTGAAGCCGATGTCGTCTTTATCGGTGATCGTAAAAAGAAGAGCACAATTCATCTCCCTTTATCGATTTTAAGAATAGATTAGTGACAAGGCCTTTATGGCATTGATTATAAAAATATGTAAGGTTTTAGAGGCTAATAGTGAGGAGCCTAAAGAACTTAAAGATGACTTTATTGCTCAAATAAAATAAAGTCTCTTCTTTTAATCCCAGTTAAAACACTGGAATTTTTTATTATAAATTGTAAACAATTATATAAAAGGTTATAATGTGATTACATTGGAAAGGATATATCTATGTCTGAAAAAGTTTTAGCAATGGTCCTTGCAGGGGGCAAGGGAACCAGATTGCTTTCTTTAACAAAGAAAACTGCAAAACCCGCAGTCTCTTTTGGTGCGAAATATCGCATCATCGATTTCCCCCTCTCGAACTGTGCGAACAGTGATATCAACATCGTTGGTGTTCTCACTCAATATGAGAGCATTGCTTTAGATATCTATGTCGGTAATGGTGAGAAATGGGGCCTTAACGGAGTTCGTTCCAAGATGATCTCCTTATCTCCTCGACAAACTGAAGAGGGTTCTAAGTGGTACGAAGGGACCGCGGATGCCATTAGCAAAAATATTGAATTTATCGATTCATTTAATCCTGATCACGTTTTGATTCTTTCCGGTGACCACATCTATAAAACAACTTATAAAGATATGATTAAGCTTCATGAAGATTCTAACGCGGATGCGACCATCTCTGTTATCGAAGTTCCAATGGAAGAAGCCTCACGCTTTGGAATCATGAACACTGATAAAAAAGATAATATTGTTGAATTCCAAGAAAAACCTAAAAATCCTAAATCAAATTTAGCGTCAATGGGGGTTTATATTTTTAAATGGAAAACCCTTAGAAGATATCTTAAAGATGACGCTGAAAACGAGAAATCATCTCATGACTTTGGGAAAAACATCATCCCCGCGATGTTGGAAGGTGGGAGAAAGATGAAAGCTTATCGCTTCCAAGGCTATTGGAGAGATGTTGGAACCATCGCTTCTCTTCACGAAGCCAATATGGATATCGTTAATGGAGATCCTGCCGGACTTCTTAACAACGATCTAAGCACGAGAATTTACACTGAAGACACTTATAGTGTCCCTCAATATGTTGGAAAAGAAGGCTCCATTAAAAACTCTATCGCCAATCAAGGAGCGGTCATTTTAGGGACGGTCCGCGATAGTGTGGTCTCTAACGATGCTCTCATTCTTGATAATTCCGTGGTTACCAAATGTGTGGTGATGACCGGTGCTAGAATTGGTCGAGGGGCAAAAGTCCACAACTGTATCATCGGACCAAATGTCGTCATCGATGATAATGAAGAAGTGAACCTTAATTCTGATGAGGTTAAGCTTATTGCTTAAGGAGAATCATTATGTCTAAAGTACGTGGTATTGTTAATTTATTTCACACCCCCTCTTTAGGAGTGTTGACCCAAAGAAGAAATTTTGCTTCTGTGACCTTCTTAGGCCGTTATGGTTTAATCGATTTTATCATGTCGGATTTCACCAATTCTGGGATTGATCAAGTCGATATTTTAACCAAAACATATTCGACATCGGTGAGAAACCACATTTCTCATGGCGCAACTTTCCTCAATAACACCAAAACTGGTTCCTTAACCATCGTCGCTAACGAAATGGGAGTGGACAACAAACAAGAAGATAATGAAATCACCGCGATTCTCGCCAATAAATTTAATCCTGATAAATTACACGCCGATTATATTCTTATCGCCCCCGCTCACTTACTAATGGTCTGCGATTTCCGTCCTTTCATTGAAAAACATATTAAATCTAAAAAAGATATTTCTATCTTAGGCCTTGATAATGACCTCATTGAATCCGATTTTTATAAGGATTGTCATCGTCTTATCATCAAAGACAACAAATTAACGGATATCCGCTTTGATGCTAACGAAGGTCTTGTTTCTTTGGATACATGTATCATGTCAAGAGAAGTTTACGCTCAAATGATCAAGGAACAACCAATGGTTTCTAAAACCTACGGATTCCATGACATGCTCAATTATTATTTAAGAAACGATAGCAGATCTTTCGAAGTACAACTCTTTAATAGAGTGGTTCTTCCTATTACCTCTATAGAGAATTACACTCATTTCTCATTCTGGATGCTCCCATATGAGCATCGTCGTCAATTCTTCCAAGAAAAAGAGCTTCCTATTTATACAAAATCTCACGACACACCTCCTGTCTTATATAAAGAAAAGGCCGAAGTCATCAATTCCTTCATCGCTAATGGCTCAGTCATCAATGGAACGGTGAGAAATTCCATTGTTTCACGCGATGTCAAAATTGACGAAGGAGCAGTCGTTGAAAATTCTATTTTATTCACCGCAACCGAGATTGGAAAGGATTCCAAACTCAATTATGTCATCACTGATAAGAATGTCGTTATCAAAGATAACGTTTCAATGAGTGGTCAAGAAAATGGATTATTACTTATTCATCAAGGAGAACTTAGATAATGAAAATCGCAATGGTGGCCTCAGAGGCTAATCCTCTTATAAAAACTGGTGGACTTGGTGATGTCGTTTACTCCCTTGGCAAAGAACTTGTCAAACTCGGAGATGAAGTGGTCATCGTCATGCCTTATTATCGTCAAATTAAAGCTAAAAATATCGAAACCGAATTAGTGTCATCTTTCTTTACCCATCTCTCTTGGAGAACTCAAGAAGTTCTTGTTTATAAAACCAAGATTGAAGGTATGACCTACTATTTAGTGGACAACAATCAATATTTCAATCGCGATAAAGTCTATGGATATTTTGATGATGGTGAACGTTTTGCCTTTTTCACCACCGCGTGTGAGACCTTATTCTTACAAATAAATTTCAAACCAGATGTCATCCATGTCCATGACTGGCAAGTCGGAATGCTCCCCTGTCTCGTCAAAGAAAATGGAAATCCATTCTATAAGAATACCTATTTTGTTTATACGATTCACAATTATGCCTTCCAAGGCTTGCTTCCACAGATTTGTTTAAACGATTTTTATGCTCTTCCAGAATACTTATTTGAATCTGGAAAGGTCAGATTTAAAGACCAATTTTCCACCCTTAAGACCGGTATTGTCTACGCCGATAAAATTACGACCGTTTCCCCAAACCATCGCAACGAACTTTTGACTCCGGAAGGAAGCATGGGATTGGATGGGGTCTTACGCCTTAGAGAATGGGATTTCTCAGGGATTGTCAATGGCATCGATATCGATGAATTCGATCCTCAAAAAGATCAAAAAATCTTTAACTATAACATCAAATCCTTTAAAAAAGGAAAAGAAGAAAATAAAAGAATTCTTCTTGAAACTTTCCATCTTCCTAATGACACTGAAGCTCCAGTTTATGGCTTAGTCTCTCGTTTGACTTGGCAAAAAGGAATGGATTTAGTCTTCGCGGCCATTGATGCCTTAGCGAGAAGAGGGGCAAAAATCTGTATTTTAGGGAGTGGTGAATACGAACTCGAACAAAGACTTGAATACATTCGTAGTCAATATCCAAACAATGTTGGTATTTATATTGGATATAGTGATGAAATCGCTCATAAAGTTTACGCGGGTAGTGACTTCTTTATGATGCCTTCATTATT
>CAJOQN010000065.1 GCA_905236535.1 uncultured Bacilli bacterium | reverse complement strand
AAGTAGGTTGGAGAAACATAAAAACTTTCCAAGCCATTTCCGAGAAGTTCTTTCTTGTCAAAATAGGTTGGAAAATCTTCATTATTTTCGCTTAAAGTTAGGATAGAAACACCATCGATATATAGATGTGATTCATTTCGTAAAATAATAAGTTCTTGTTGATTATTTTTATAAAAAGGGGCTTTTGTGACTATGACATTAGAAAGGGTAAACAAAATAACCGTGGACACAAATAAAATTCCAAAGTCGATAAAATAGGCAAGCATTCTCTTCCCAATTTTAGCTTTTGTATAAACAATTTCTTCTTTTTTATTCATATTGTTTTATAAGCATCCACTTCTTCCACTTTAGTGTCAAATTCCATCGAATCCTTGATCAATAATCCAGCGATAAAAGAGGAGAGGTCATGATGATTTTTCTTATTAGCGAGGCACATGATGATCGAGGTGATATTCAAAATAATAATCAATAGATTAATAACCAATAAGGAAATATGAGGAAGGACATTGATAGCCATGATTCCAAACATCCCGGTGAGCATCATTGAAAAGATGGATGTTGAAGTGAATAAAACAAAGCTAATAAGATGATAAACCATCATTCTAATGAAAGATGGTTCCATTTCATTTTTATCAGATATTCCAAGTTTGAAGGCCTTTTGTCCAATAGTAATCCATTCTTTCGAGGCTAATCGCCCAATGAACATTAAAATAATATAGGCCACAAGAATAGAAATATAGAAATCAATGGCGATAACACTGCTGATTTTTTGATAAGTCTTATTAAATTCATTGGTGATATTAAGGAAAGCTATTGATCTATTTTCAATGTCATCAATCCCCACTTTAACCGCGGAAACATAACCATTATAAATTTCATCGTAAATAGCGACAGCGATAGAATCAATAGTTTCTCCTCTGGCCACTCTTCTAATCATCTTTTGAGTGGATTCCAAGTTCAGAATAACATAATTGGAAACATATTCTTTATATTGCTGATAATTGGTCTCATCAGAAGAGATATAATTTGAAGCGGTTAATTTCATCACATCAATATACAAATATTGATTAATATCCACTCCTTCCTCGTATTCCAAACCAGGTTCGTTAACTTTAAATTTCTTAAAAAAGAAGCTAATATTATCGAGTTCGTAATCTTGAGGATTGTGAAAGAAAGTCTCTTCGATAGTGACTTTTTTATCGGTGTATGTTCCATCTTCGTTTTTATACGAATAATCTAAATCATGATAACAAGCGCTGGTCTTTGTCACATTGACGATATATTCGTTTCCCATTGTATCAATGCTGACAAGACCGTTTCTATCTTCATTCAGTCTTTGAATGCCTGAACTCTCGACATATGTAGCAGAACTCATGCTTAATTCGCTAAGTTTCTTAGAGATATTTTTAACCGTTGGAATATTAAAGGCGATGATGTTAACAATCACAAAGATGATAATCGAACCGACCATTGTCAAAAAATAATCTAAAATGCGAGCGAATAATCGCTTTTTAGGCATGGCGATTGAATTGTTTTGATATTTTGATACTACTTGCTCTTTTCTCACAGATTGTTGTTTACTCCACTTCTAAGATAGGCAAGCAAAGCTGTTCCTGCAGTGTAATCGGGATAAGAAATATAGGATCTTTGATAGCTTGAAGCGTATTTATATTCGGCAATATATGAGATGGTTACCGCCTTGGTAAGATTATTACTATCATAGACTATCTCCGATTCTTCAGAAGTCCGATAATAGGAAGATTCTCTCATATTTCGAATATTATTCGAATTGCAAGTTTGAATACATAAAGGATTTTCAAACGGGAAGACTTTAATGTATTTTCTTAAAGTGAATGCTCCCGCATAAACATTCGCGCGGATTCCACCAGTATTGTGGCTCGCGAAATAAACATGTACTCCAAAAATGGAAATATTATTATTCACATACCAAAGCATGGCGTCAGTAACCACATTGGTGAAATCATCTGATGAATAAGTATTTTTAAAGGTATAAATGACTTCATCAGGATTTCCAATTTGCTCTTGGTATTTTGCGGGTAAAGCATCGATGGTAGAATCGCTAATCGTGCAGTTATTATAAGCATTAATAATCTCTGTCTCACTATCATAAACCGAATAAGAGGCGGTTCCACTTAAGGAGAGAGTCATCTCCGCAATGTTACGTCCATTACAACCAGATTCCATATATGGAACATCATTATAAATACCCTGTTTAACGATATGGTCATGGGCAAAAAGCATAGCGTCAACATATTTTTGACCGCTTCTTGGACTCACACTTGTTAAACCTTGATAATCACTCGGATCTCCGGAATTGCCCTCAAAACCTTTAGCGTGGAAAGCGGCAATGACCACATCACAGTTATGATTAATTCTTAATTCATCTGCATAATTTTGGACATAAGAAACAGGATCTGGGAAATAGAAATCATCAGAGATGCTTCCCGTTATCGAGGAACCTAAATTCTCTTGAGCGCCACCAATAATGCCAATTTTTAAATCCCCACGGGTAATAATCTTATAGGGTTCAAGATAGGATGGGCGAGCGGTTTTATCGCTAGAATAGAAAACGTTTGAAGAAATGAGTCCACAATCAAGTTTTGTGGAGAAAGAAGCAAGTCTTTCTTCTCCCCAATCGAATTCATGGTTTCCTAAAACCATCGCATCAAAACCAATTTCATTCATCGCATCAATCATGATATCACCGCGGGTGAAATTGCTTTCCAACCCGCCTTGAAACATGTCTCCACCACTGATGACAAGAGAGTTTTCAGGATCGAGCGAGACTTTATCTTTGATATATCGCCCGATATAACTCATTCCCGCTTCGCGAGAGGTCCCGTCGATTTGACGGATGAATGATCCATGAGTGTCATTGATATAATAAATCTTTAAATCGCGATATTTGGTTTGAATTGAGGAATTTTCATTAACTCTAATGGAAAAAGATGTCGATTTATAACCGTTTTTTGTAACCATCACTTCGAAGTCTCCGGTGTATTTCAACACTGAATTTTCCTCAATCGATAGCGTATAATCGGTGACATTATTATTGTTTTCGTCAACAATCACCAAACCAGAGGAGGAAAATTCTTCTCCAGTTAAATATGTTGTTTTCGTGGGTAATGTGGAGATGTTTAAAGTTTTTTCTTTATTAACGTGTATTGAATAAGAAGTTGATAGATACCCTTCTTTTTCAACGATAACATTGAAATCACCAGGTTCTCTTAAAATATTTCCCTGTCTTAAAGAAAGAGAATAGCCAGTAACAATTTCATCGTTGGCCTTAACCACTAGACCTTCTGAAGTGAATGGCTCACCATATTCAAATATTTGTTTTGGATAATTAGCTATTTCCAAACTTGGAATATCAATTACTTCAACATTGAAAGAAGCAGGTTTATAAGATGTTAAAGAAATAACCACTTCTTTTTGACCAACACTATCGAATATCGTGCCTTCCCTAATTGAGGAAGTATAGCCACTTAATTCTTCTCCGGTTTTATTTGATATAACGGTTAAACCATCCAAAGTGAAAGCTTCATTTAAGGCATAGGTGGTCTTATTTGGTTTATGGGCGATATATAAAGAGGCAATATATTGCTCTTGACTATCGTTTCCATTGAATCCAAAAGAACATGACGAAAGGCCTAGAGTAAAGAGGCAAGAAAATAATATACTTATATGTTTTAATCTCATAAAGTGATTATACCATTATAGTTTTAAATAAAAAACTAGGGTTTTTCTCCCTAGTATTTTAATGTTAATAAAATTTTGTATACTACATGATACCTTAAATACGTATATCACCATTAATAAGGCGTTTGACTTCTCTTTTGACATAGTCAGTATCACTGTTAGAAAGAAGAGGGATAATCTTTTGAATTTTATTGATAGGAAGATTCCACCACTGCAGTTTTTCTATTAATTCAATCATTTCATCATCGAATCTTCTTCTTATAACTTTGGCGGGATTGCCAACTGCAACTGAGTAGGGAGGGATATCAGAAGCAATTACAGCATTCGCACCGATAATGCATCCATTTCCAACATATACACCGGGTAAGAAAGTAACATTTTGACCAATCCATACATCATTGCCGATAACTGTATCTCCTTTAAAAGGGAGATCTTCTTTTTTGGGTGATTCTTGCTCCCATCCTTTAAAAATGTAGAAAGGATAAGTAGAAACACTATTCATTTTATGATTTGCACCATTCATAATGAATTCAACATTTCTACCAATTTGACAGAACTTACCGATAATAAGTTTGTCTCCAATGAAATCGTAATGATGTGTGACTCTACTTGTGAAATTTTGCCCATCGTAATACGTATATTCACCGACCTCAATATTTTTAATGCCAATCAATGTTGGTTTGATATAGGTCACGCTTTCGTCTCTGCTTTTGAGGGGGTGGATTCTCCTCCAGTCAGGCTTATCCGCCTTGTGGGCATCATCCATCAATTCATTCGACTCACTATCAGATAAATCCAGGAATTCTGCGGCATTGACGTTAAATTCAAGAATCAATCGGATGACGACATCAAAGGAAATATCGGTTTGACCCGTCTCAATCTTGTTAATCATTGATTTGTGAGTGTAGCCTAAAGCTTCAGCGAATTCCTGCTGAGTCATATTGTTTTCTAAGCGAATTTTTTTAATTCTATCTCCTAATACTTTGTACGCCATATGTTCTCCTTTTTAAACTGGTCGAAATCGACCATGTTAAACCCGTCAAAATCGAGGTGTTTAATCAACTTGACTAATCTTAATAATCTCTTTTATGACATTCGATTTTTTTATTTTGTTAATAACGAAAAATTTCTTCCCCGTGTAATTCAAAGACGTGCCTAAATCGTAGCATTCCTCTTCGTCGATGATCAAAAATCGATCGTGAAGATCATTTATCGTCTTGACTTTAATGGAGCCATATTGAGATTCAAAACGGGAAAATTCTTCTTTTCCAAGCTTTGATTTTGGCCCATTGCAAATCAAAATTTTCACACCTTCATTTTTATATTTGAAGAAAGACAGGGCTTTATTGTCACAATATGGGTCAATCAATATTATTGATTGCTTGGCCCTGCGAATGATATCGACGATGTAGTTGAAAGCATCGTACCAGTCCCCGTTATAGAACAACGCCGTATTAGGCAAATCGATTTTCTCAATTAGCCTGAACACCTCTTTGAATTTATGATTTGTTTCATTCTCAAATTCCAATTGTCTGTTCTGCAGTTTCGCCAGTGCAAGCAATACATCCCCGTTTTCCAAAATGAATTTTCTCATTTGGATAAACTCTCTTACAATTTCAACACTCATTTT
>CAJOQN010000064.1 GCA_905236535.1 uncultured Bacilli bacterium | reverse complement strand
CTAAATATGTCGCGGAATGGTTTAAAAGAAACGAAGTTTCGATGTATTTTTCTTTAACTTTTACCACTTATCTTGCCATTTTAGCCGCGATGAATATCCCAAAGAATACTTTCTATATCTTCTTATTTATCTTTTATTTAGTGATGGCTTTTTTACGTATCATCGCTTATATCTGGCATCAAAATATTGTTAGAAATAACAATGGATGGGAAAGCAATGTCAACCACTACTGTTCAAAGATTTTTATTTTTAACGCTTTTATGGTGTTAATTAATGGTGTCGCTTTTGCCATCGGAGCGTTGCTTTTAGTCTTAGAAAGATTCGAAGGAGGGAATCTATATACCTTTATTTTCTTCCTTCTTCCCTTCACCATTATGCGAGTCATCAACACCATTAGCGAATTAAAAAAGAGCAAGAAAAATAATGATGTCTATATTCGTTGCCTCGCTCATCTATCCTTAATAAGTGTCGTTTTTTCCGTCACCAGTATGGGGGCTATTGGTTTATCTTTTCTCCCAAACACCATCAAAATTTTAATGGCCTATTTCTTATTTTCTTTAATTCAACTTTATTTATTAGTCACCGTTATTGTAATGCTAGCGATTGGAATCAAAGGGCTAATCAAAAATAAAGTCGACAAAACCAAACGTCGAGATTATGTTCCAAGGGAAAAAAGAAGATTAAAAAAAGGAGCATAGCTCCTTCTTTTATTAATAAATTGGATATTTGACTTTTTGAAGTCGATTGGATGGGTAATTTTCTCTTCCTTCTTTGGCTTCCATTTTTCCATCTAGCATCACTAGATCACCGGTAAAACCACAGGTCATATTATTGACAAAAGAGGTTCCCACTCCATAAAGATCAACCGGAACATTGAAGGATTTCCATTCCTTAATTTTTTCTTTATTAAAGGAAGATGAGACGACAATTTGAACATCATTAAAGCCTTCATCATCAAGAGCTTTTCTGAGGGCGAAGATTAATTCTTTACAAACCCCGTGTGGATCAAAACTAGAGGTATCTTTATCATCAAAATAATGATCAATTAAGGATTTTGAAGTATCAACACGAACCGCTTTTAAGATTGGTCCGAGGTGTCTCGCGAGGCTTAAAGCATCGACCACAACATTGTTGTGATAATCAATTAAAGCCGTGACTTTTTCATCGGGGAAGGTCATATGATAAATATCCGCAGCTTCACAGACATCACCACCACAGATTTGAATTAAAGCATGAGGCATAGTCCCCATTCCTTTTCCGCCCCACCACAAACCTTGGGCATCAGTGGAAACTCGCTTAATACCGGCGACATAAGTGGCATAGCCATCACCGATTTGTGTGAGATAATCATCTTGACGATCCGCCATTGAGAAAACGGGAGTGTCTCCTGCCACTTCTAACACTTCGTATACATTGGTGGCGACACTACTTCTTCTGGCTAAAACTCCATCGATTAAGCTTTCAAGAAAACCGAAATTTTCATATTTTCCGGTCACTTTTAAGACTGGTTCATTCGCAGAAATTAGATCTCCATCGTTCAAAGCTTCTATAAGAAGCTCTTCTGGTTTAATTGCAAAAGTATGTAAAATAGCGATTGCTTCATCAATCCCACATAACATTGCCTTTTCTCTTCTTTGAAACCACTGCATCGTCACGATATGATTTGGTTTATGGTTTAAAATTATTTCGTGCGACTTTAAAAAATAATTCGCGGTGAAGAAACCATCTTTTATTCTTTCATCTAATTTAAAAGTTTTATTGGTTAAACGAGAAATCTTTCCACTTTCTTTTAATTTAATCTCTAATTCTTCCATTTATTTTTCTCCCACATCAAAGAAATCATTATCTTCGCTTAATGAATTATCGATAATTAAAGCCTCTGAATCATTAATTTCTAAATCCCGATAAGTGCAAAGATGATGATCTTTTAAGAATCTTCCGTCGTAAAGAAAACTATCTTTTAAGGCAATAACGACTTTGTCGTTAACTTTGACATCATCTCTTTTATTAAAGGTGAATTTTTCTCCTTCGCTTAAGACGATAAGTGAAGGCTCAATTTCTTTAACCACCCCGATAATAAAGTCGCTGTGCTCTTTTTCTTTTAAGGTTTCAAGATTAGCTTTTTTTAAGAAGGAATTGATCACTTCAATCATTTTATTGTTTGGTAAAGATATAAGCCCATTAATATGAATCTTCATAATCCTATTGATATGAGTAAGCGTATAAGAAACAAGAATATCATCATGATAGGACACTAAAACATCTTTAACGACTTCACATCTATTAATTTTTAAATCGTTAAAAGCGATGACTAGTTGGTCATTATCTTTTTGATAGTGATAGAAGATTCCATATTTAGCAATCATATTTTCTTAATTATAAGGCGATGTATTTTTAAACCCATTTCCCTTTTTTTAATTTCGTATTCACTCTTTTTATCTAAAGGGTCATTTCCATCATAATCTTCTTCCATTAAAACGATTTCAAGCTTTGGATTAATAAATGTTTCTTTAGAGAATTCAAAGAGAGAATCATTGTCGGTTTTAAAGCGGATTAAACCTCCATTTTTTAAGACTCTTACATATTCATTGATAAGCCTTTCGGAGGTTAATCTTCTCTTTGAGTGTCTCTTCTTTGGCCAGGGGTCAGAGAAATTCAAATATAAGGTATCGACACTTTCATCTTTTAATTCTTTCAAGACTAATTCTCCATCGATTCTTAAGAGTTTTACATTCTTAATTTCATCTTCGACGAGACTTTTAGCAATAGCCCCAGCGCATGAAACATTCATTTCCACCGCAAGAAAATTCTTCAAAGGATATTCTTTGGCCATCTCAATGATGAACGCGCCTTTTCCTGAACCGATTTCAAGATCAAAATCATGGAGCTTATGAACTTCTTCTAAGGGAAGTTGAACTTCTGGATGTTCTTTTAAATATGGTTCAGCCCAGGGCCGATATTTCACTCTCATTTTTCTTCAATTTTCTTTCCTAGTTCATAAATGGCGTGAGCGTAAATGGCCATCGATTTCAGCATATCCTCTTTCTTGGAACCTTCTAAGATACCGTGCATCTTGCTATCCCAACCGGGGAATTCAGCCCCAAAGGCCACGACATTAGAAGCTTCTTTAGCGTATGTTCCACCGCCAATAGCTTTTGGAGTGCTTTCATAATCTCCACTCTCTTCTTGATAAGATTTAAGCAATATTTGCACTAAATCCGAGCTCTTTTCGTAAAAAAGAAGAGGAGAAATACTCTTTACTTCCACTTCGAAAGGTTTGGATGATTCTTTGATATTAAGGATGGTTTGATCGACATCACAGTTATTGACAAAGCGGAAATTAACGACCATTTCCATCATTCCTTTTTCATAATCGAAAAGTCCGACATTCATCGAGTTTTCTTGATTATCCATATCGCTAGAAATGTTATAAGCGTTTAAACCACGACCTTTGACATCATCATAGGCTTTTAATAATTTTGCTAGATCTTTATTTTGATATTTCTTATTTAATACTTCTAAAGCAATCTTAACAGCGTTGATACCAAGTTCAGGGGTGCTTCCGTGAGCGCTCTTACCACGAACGACGATAAGAATATGGCCATCAGGCATTCTCGTATAGGTGGATTCTGGTAATTCTTGATGGAATAATTGTTCTAATTCATCATCTTTCTCATTTAAAACAATACGGCATTCCTCGATGACCGCATTAAAGGCTAAACCGGCGTGAATGGAACGGACATTTTCAAGTTCTAATGGTCCTTTGACCATATAGTTCATGATTCCTTTTTCAGCGTAAATCAAAGGATATTCAGCATCGGGAGAAAAACCAAGAGTAGGTTGTTTCTTTTTGAGTTCTTCAAAATAATAAATCATTCCGCGTGAACCACTTTCTTCATTTCCTCCAACTAAGAATCGAACTTGATAATCACCGAGCATATGATGATCTCTTAACGCTTTCAAAGCGTAATAAGCTTGGAGTAATGGTCCTTTATCATCAGCGACTCCACGACCGGTTAAAATCCCATCTTTTTCTCTCACATTAAAGGGATTATGGGGCCAGCCTAAGCCTTCAGGAACGACATCCGCGTGGGCCATAATGGTAATGTTCTTTTCTTGTTCTCCACATAAAATCTCGACAATCATATTCTTATAATTATGAACGATAAAACCATCTTTGGTGGCGAGATCAGTGATATATTGAAGCGCGCGGCTCACGACTGAGCCAAAAGGATTTTCTTCATTTACTTCTCCTCTATTACCAACAGAGTCGATGGAAACGAATTCTTTTAAATGATGAAGGTAATCTTCATAATATGGTTCCATTAATTTGTCATAAGATGTTTTTGGATATTTCATATTAAATATTTCTCCTTAAAATGAGATTCATCCCATTAAGGGCTAAATCTTGGTCATATATAAGGTGTTCATCCCTAATTATATCTTTGATATAAAGAGAAGAGCCACCCGTTAAAATATGTTTGCATTTATAGCCAATTTCTTCTTCTAAAAGTTCTAATAAACCTTTAATCGCTTCCGCGTGACCATATAAAAGTCCGACATTCATACAATCTTGAGTGTTTCTTGCCACGACTTTCTTTGGAACTTCTAAAGAAATAGAGGGAAGTTGTGCAGCTTTATTTGATAAAGTTTCCGCGGACATGATCAGTCCAGGCATAAAGGTCGCACTTGAAAAGAATCCATCTTTATCTAAAAGAAGTAATTTAGTGACCGTCCCAACATCGATAACGATGAGAGGATATTGATATTTTTCTTTGGCTCCGACCATATCTGCAATCAAATCGCTTCCAACTTCACCGGGATTATCAACTTTTAATGCTAGACCAGTTTTAATCTTGCCTTTCATGAATATGAGATTTTTAGGATTAAGCAAAGCGTTAATTGCTTGTTTGATGGGGACATTTAAAGATGGAACAACTGAAGAAATTAAAACATTGTTCTCATATTTTAAAGAAACATTATTACTTTTAAAGAGACTCTCCATCGTAGCGAAGAGTTCATCTTCACTTTTATCGCTCGTTTTAAAAGAGAACTTACAAGTAAGTTCATCTTCATTAAAGACCCCAACTTTAATCAAGGTATTACCAATATCAATAATAATGTTTTGTTTCATTTTATATCGCCACAATATTCACGATGCGGTTCGGAACAACGATGATTTTTTTAATGTCTTTACCTTCGATGTTCTTCATCACGTTTTCAAGTTTTAAAGCGGCTTCTTTGACCACTTCCTCACTTGAATCTCTTTCAATTTCGAGAGTGCCACGAAGTTTCCCGTTCACAGAGACCGCAATCTTTACGGTGTTAAGTGAAGTTTTAGATTCATCAAAGCTTGGCCATGATTCATAAACGATGATCTCTTTATGGCCTAAGATAGACCAAAGTTCTTCTCCTAAGAATGGAGAGATACAATAAAGCATCTTTATAAAGCCTTCGAGATAAGGAATATATAAGCTATCCGCTTTATAGAATTCATTGGTGAGAATCATCAAAGCACTGATCGCGGTATTGAATTGTAAATTTTCAAAGTCACCAGTGACTTTTTTAACGGTGGAATGATAAATATAATCAAGTTTCCCATCATTGTCATTAGAGAAGCGTTTAGTGTATTCGTTTTCAGTGAATAAACGATAGACACGGTCGAGATATTTTCTCGCTCCATCAAGTCCACTATCAGACCATGGAAGAGAGGCTTCAAGAGGTCCCATAAACATCTCATATAATCTAAGAGTGTCAGCCCCGTATTGATTGACAACATCATTAGGATTGATGACATTACCTCTAGATTTAGACATCTTCTCCCCATTTGAACCTAAAATCATTCCTTGATGGAATAATTTCTTAAATGGCTCAGGGGTTTTCATCACCCCGATATCATAGAGGAAATGATGCCAGAATCTCGCATATAAAAGGTGAAGAACAGCGTGTTCAGCACCACCGATATATAAATCGACAGGAAGCCAATGCTCTAAAAGTTTTGGATCGGCTAATTGTTTATCGTTATGAGGATCGATATAACGAGCATAATACCAGCAAGAACCAGCCCATTGTGGCATGGTATTAGTTTCTCTTCTCGCGTGTTTTCCATCAATGGTGATATCAAGCCATTCGGTAGCGTTCGCTAAAGGAGATTCTCCAGTTCCACTTGGTTTATATTCTTTTAAATCTGGTAAGACAAGAGGTAAATCATTCTCTTTAAGCGGGGTTAAAGAACCATCATCAAGGATGGCCATAGGGATGGGTTCACCCCAATATCTTTGACGGGAGAAAAGCCAGTCACGCAATTTATAATTAACCTGCTTGCTTCCCATTCCCATATTGATCAAATCATTTAAGATGATCGCTTTAGCGTCTTTGATATTTTTTCCATTGGCGTTATTGGAATTAAGATGTGGAGCGTCTTCTATCATCGCCTGGTTAGAAATATCACCTTCTAAAACTTGAATCATTGGAAGATTATATTTCTTCGCGAAAGCGTAATCTCTTTCATCGTGAGCAGGAACCGCCATAACCGCCCCTGTCCCATAATTTGCTAAAACATAATCAGCGATATAAATTGGGACTTCCTGACCATTGATTGGGTTAATCGCGTAGGCACCAGTGAAGACACCAGTCTTATCCTTGTTAAGTTCTGTTCTTTCCAAATCAGATTTAGATTGAACGGCTTTTTGATAGGCTTCAACGCTATTTTTCTGGGATTCAGTGACAATTTCTTTGACTAATTTATGTTCAGGCGCTAAGCAACAATAGGTGCAACCATATAAGGTATCGACACGAGTGGTGAAAACTTCAAAGGTTTTGTCAGTCCCTTTGATTTTAAAGAGGACTTTAGCCCCTTCGCTTCTGCCAATCCAGTTTCTTTGCATCTCAATCGTGCTGGTTGGCCAATCAAGATCATCTAAACCTTCAAGAAGCTTTTCCGCATAATCAGTAATTTTTAAAAGCCATTGTCTCATCGGGAGACGAATGACTGGATAGCCACCTCTTTCGCTTTTTCCATCGATGACTTCTTCGTTCGCTAAAACAGTCCCAAGTTCGGGGCAAAAGTTGACAGGGATATAATCGACATAAGCGAGATTTTTATCATACATTTTTAAGAAGATCCATTGGGTCCACTTATAGTATTCTGGCTCACAAGTAGAAATTTCTTTACTCCAATCATAAGAAAAACCAAGGGATTTGATTTGCTCTTTGAAATTAGCGATATTCTTTTTGGTGAAGATGGATGGATGGTTGTTGGTTTGAATCGCGTATTGCTCTGCAGGTAAACCAAAAGCGTCCCATCCCATCGGGTGAAGGACGTTAAATCCTTGCATTCTCTTCATCCTCGCTAAAACATCAGAGGCAGTATATCCCTCTGGATGCCCCACATGTAAACCTTGTCCGCTTGGATAAGGAAACATATCAAGGATGTAATATTTAGGTTTAGAGAAGTCATAGACATCGCATTTAAAAGCGTCTTTTTCTTCCCAAACTTGTCTCCATTTCTTTTCTATCTTAAGGTGGTCATAGCCCATATGAAGGTCTCCTATTTCTTTAAAAATCCATGATATAATTCTTGGTATTTTTTCGCCGAATTACTCCATGAATTATCCACCTTCATGGCATTAAGAGCAAGTTTATTTTTTAGATTTTTATCTAAATAGACATCAAAAGCTTGAAAACAGGTGTTGATCATCGAGGGTTCATCATAATAGATAAAACCAAATCCAGTCGAGACATCTTCGTTATTTCCATTATACGAAATAACCGTATCTTTAAGACCACCGACTTCACGGACAATTGGTAAGGTTCCATATCTTTGAGCAATCATTTGTCCAATGCCGCATGGTTCAAATAATGAAGGCATCATAAAGAAGTCACTACCCGCGTAAACTTTATGAGCGATTTCATCACTATATCCAATATAAATACCAACATTG
>CAJOQN010000063.1 GCA_905236535.1 uncultured Bacilli bacterium | reverse complement strand
TTTTGATTGTTTCATAAAAAGTCCTCCTAATATTGAAATAGGAAGTTTTTTTCAATTTTCGTAAAAAAAATTTAATTTTCAATAAAAATCTTTTTGCTGCCCAATTACAGTAATTTAAATAAATAGGGTAAAAAATATTAAAAAAATATCACATAAAAAATTTTTTTATTATAATAAGAAATATGATAGTTTTGTCAGGGGCCAGCGCAAGCGGGAAGACCGAAGTTGCAAAAGTTTTAATGAAAGACTATGGGGTTGTTAAAATTATTACAACCACCACTAGAGAAAAACGTCCTGGAGAAATCGATGGACGAGATTATTTCTTTGTGACAAAAGAAAGATTCCAACAAATGATTGAAGAAGGAAGATTTGTGGAATTCACCATCTATAATGGAAATTATTATGGCTCAACAAAAGATCAAATAGATGAAAACAGATGTGTGGTTATCGATACTTCTGGTCTCAAATCATATGTTGATTTAAAAGATCCTAACATCGTCACCTTCTTCCTCAACTGTGATGAAGAAACTCGTTATAAAAGAATGCTCCTTAGAGGAGATAATGAGCAACAAGCCAATATTCGCATCATCAACGATCGTGACACTTTCCAAAATGAAAAGACCATCATCGCGGATTATCAAATCGATAGTCAACATCCAACCATTGATGAGGTCGCCAAATATATTTATGAGCTCTATCATCAAGAGCTAAAAAAACGTCAATTAGAAAAATAATTATTATATTTATTAATAAAACGAGGATTGAATCTGACGGTTAAGGTATAACCGTCTTTTTCTTCTTTTTTATTTAAAATAAAGTTTTCTTTTGAAAATATTCTTAAATCATATTCATAAGGCACGAAAATTTCTTTTTCATCCCACTCTTTGGTGATGTTCATCAATATGAAATTAAAGACATCTTTTATGTTATCTAAATTATGTAAAGAAGTATGAATTTCATTATCGAGCAAGAGATTAGAGGGATATTTCACTAAATCCATTTTGTTATAAATAACAATTTTAGGAATATCATGGCAGCCTAATTCATCCAAGACTTCTTCGGTTGTTCTTCTTTCCTCCGTTGAATGAGGGGATGAGGAATCGACAACTTCAATAATATAATCAGAATCTTTAATGGTTTCTAATGTCGACATAAAGGCTTTCACTAGAAAATGAGGAAGCCGATCAATAAATCCAACAGTGTCGGTAATAATAAAAGAGGGATATCCATAAACATCAATTAATCTCGACTGTGTTTCTAGGGTTGCAAATAATTTGTCTTCAGCATAGACACTCTTTTCAGGTTTTCTTTTAGAAAAAGAGACTAAAGAATTTAAAAGGGTCGATTTCCCAGCGTTCGTATACCCGACGATTGAAATATTAATGAGCGAAGATGATAATCTCTTCTTTCTTGAATTTTGTCGGGCAAGGCGAATCTTTTCAAGTTGTTTATTAAGATGACGAATTGCTAAAGAAATCTCACGTCTAGATAATTCTTTTTGTGTTTCGCCACTTCCTTTATTGTGTCCTCTCCCAGAAGTGACTTGAGCATAATTAGCTTTCTCATCCACTAGTTGAGCGGAAAGATGTTCAAGCTTTGCAATCATTACTTGAGCTTTGGCTTCTTGAGTTTTTGCGTTGCTTTCAAAGATTTCTAAGATTAATGAGGTTCTATCAATGATAGTGATATCTAATAATTCATGAATATTGCGCAATTGGGTTTGATTCAAATCAACATTGATAATCAAAACACTATTAGTTTTATCAAAACCATCAAGAAGTTTAAGGCTAGCATCAAGCTCTTCAATCTTGCCACTACCCATATAGAATGACTTATTGATCTCTTGAATATTTTGTTTATCGATGAAAACGATTTCATATCCAGCCGTATCAATGAGAGACTTCATTTCAAAAGTATCCCTGTCATTGGGATTTATCAAAAAGAGAATTGCTTTGGTCTTTTTTACTTGTTCCATAAATCTCTTGAATAATTTAAATATTGAGGATGATATGATTTCTTTTTATAAGTCATTTTACAAGGATATCCCATGATTTGAAATAACCCACGTGGTACGAACATATCACCATTATTAGAATCATCATATAAGCATCTTAAAGCACATAATGCGGCCTTCGATGGACTATGGCTTAAAATCTTAATGGCTGGTCTGCCAATATGTTTCATAAACCAGTTCGAATTGAACAAATTAGTGGAAACAACACCTGGTTCACATAAAAGAAACAATGAATGTTCATCAGCTTCGCTTTGAAGATTATAAAATAGAGATTCCACTCCATTTTTAGAGATGTTATATTGATCAAACATTTTAAGCTTGATGTCTTTAAAAGATTGAACCTTCTTTTGGTGTAATCTGGATGCTAATGAGCCTTGATAAACATATCGCCTATTTCCAGGTAAATCCTTGAATAAAGTGAGTATTTGATGGGAAAAATAGTCTAAAGTCACAAAATTTGTCCAAATAGAAGATGGAACACCATTTATCCCTTCATCATCATTTGTTGGTAACATACCAGCATTAAAAACAAGAGCGTAAAAATGAGGATATGAATCTTTAATTACTTCACAAGCGCGATTGATAGATTCGATGTCTGATTGATCAAAAATTAAAGTATCAATTTCTCCTTTTGGATATTTTAAAAGAAGGGTTTCTTTAGCCTTATTCATTCTTTCTTGATTACGGCACATCATCACCAGTTTTCCTTCTTTTTCTAAGATGTGCTGGCTTAAAGAAAAACCGACACCACTATTCGCGCCAGTCACAAGTATTGTTTTACCCTTCAAAGAAGGAAGTTTGTCAAGATATTTCTTTAGGCTCATTATTTAAAAAATGCAAAATATAAGGCGAATAATCCACCCAAAAGTAAGCATAAAAGAGTGACCGAAATTAAAACGATTAAGAAGATTTTTCGATCAGTTTTATTATGGATGTTGAACTTAGGTTCTTCTTCCGCTCTTGGTTCTAATTTTTCTCTTGGATTATAGGCCATAAAAGTATTTTAAGTTATTTTATATGAATTGAGCAAATTATAATTCTTTTTCTTCATAGGTCGAATCAGTAATTTTAAGTTTCTCAACCGTGAATTCGTCAGCTTCTAAGATTTCAAAATGATAATGGGCGAAGTCAAACTCATCGCCTTTTTTAGCAAATCTTTCAAGGATTTCTTGGCAGAAACCACCGATTGTGGAATAGTCAGTTTCAACTTCATCTGCTTCCTCATAGTCAATTAATTCAAAAGCATCATCGATATTCATTGAACCATCAAGGATATAGATACCGTTACCTTTATCCACGAATTCTTCTTCGATTTCATCGTTTTCATCAAAGATGTCTCCAACGATTTCTTCTAAGATATCTTCCATGGTGACAATACCTTCGGTCCCTCCATATTCATCGATGATAATAGCGATATGGACCTTCTTTTCTTTAAAGATTTTTAAAAGATCCATCACTTGGGTGTTACGAGGAATCACAATTGGCTCATACATTAAAGAGCGTAATTCAATCTTCTCATTCTTTAAAATATATGGAGCTAGTGATTTAATATTGACCACTCCAATAATATTATCGATCGTGTCTTCATATATGGGGATACGTGAATGAATAAAGAATTCATCTTCGTCATCTTTTAAATAGTCATAGACATCATCTTCCACATCCATGGCAAAGACATCCACCCTTGGAGTCATAATTTCAAAGGCTTGTATATCGATGAGGTCGATAGCCCCTCTTAGAATATCAGCTTCATTCTCTTCTAAAATACCTTCTTCTTCAATCTTGTTGACCATCTCATCTAAAACATCTTCATCGATGATCTTTTCTTCTTTGGATTTCTTAGAGAAGAGCCTTCCAATAAGCTCAAAGAGCTTAGCTATTGGCCACACAAAGATAAAAGTCAAATATTTAAAGAAAGTCACAGGAATAGCAAAATGAATAGCGAAGAAATCAGAGAACCTCTTGCCAAAAGCTTTCGGCAAGAATTCACAGAAGATGATGATTACGACCGTTAAAATAATGGTCGCGATTAATTCTCCATAGATGAAATTTTCATTATTACAAGCAATTCCAATTAAAGTCACAAAAGAAGAAGCAAAAATGTTTGCGAGATTATTGCCAAATAAAATGCTCGAGATTGAGAATTCATAATCATTTGCAAGTTTTAAAGCCAGTTTCGCTCTTTTATGACCTTTATTTGCTTTATTCTCTAATCGTGCGGTGTTGACCATCGAATAAACCATATCGGCCATAGAGAAGAAAGCGCTGAGGATTAAACAGATAACAGCGATAAGAATATAAGACCAAGGCATTATTCCTTACCTCCTTTCTGAATACTAGGTTCAGAAATGTCACTGATTAATTCTTCTAAGACATCTTCCATCGTCACCATACCAATAACTTTTTTATTAGAGTCAACGACTAAAGCAATATGGGTATGATGTTTTTTGAAGCCATTAAAAAGATCATCAAGCATGATGTTTTGACTGACAAAATATGGTTTTACTAAAGTGGATTTCACCGAGACTTTAGGATTCTTGTGATATTTATATAAATAGGTTTTAGTGTGTAAAACACCAATAAAGTGTTCATAATCATTTCGATAAATAGGAATTCGCGAGAAGGTTGAATTCATTAAAATCTCTAAAACTTTTTCATGATTGAGATCCTTAATATCAATCGCATACATCTTCTCTAAAGGAGTGAAAACCTCTTTGACTTTCGTATCAGTAAATTCTAAGGCAGATTGAATAATCTCTCCTTGTTCTTCTTCAATTATTCCTTCATCAGAAACTTGTTCAACAATATTTTCAAAATCTTCTTCAGTGAAATCTTCAGAACTCTTTTGTTTAAAGATGATGGAGATTAATTCTCCAAGTTTATCAAAAAACCAAACGATGGGGAAAAAGATGATGATGAAAGCATATAACGGATAAATAGCGATGAGAGAAAAGGTATCCGGAATGGCTTTCGCTACAGTTTTTGGGAAAGCATCACCAATAATATAAATGGTAAATGTCAAAATAACAGAGGCCAATATGGAGGCATATTCCACCATCCCAGTCCCATCAAAATATTTTTTGAAAAGTATCGTCATCAACACAGACATGACGATTGAAGCGATATTATGTCCGATCAAAACTGCGCTTAAAGCACGGTTATAATGTTCAGTAACTTGAATAACAAGTTTCGCAGGATGACTGCCATCATCTGCTTTGACTTGCAATTTGAAGCGGTTGCAACAAGCTAATGCGGTCTCGGAAGCCGAAAAGAAAAATGACAAGAATAATAATATTCCGATTAATATCCACGATAATGGATCAGGCATTAGCCCACCAACTCCTCTCCGAGCAAGGTCTGCTCAAGAAACATATACTATCATAAATCTATAGGCTTATCAAATATACACGCGAGATGATAACATAAAGATATGTCAAAAATATCCCAAGGAAAAAAGGGAGAAGATAAAGTCATCTCACTTTTAAAGAAAGAAAAGCTATACCATAAGGTTATAAACAATGCGACCTATGTGGTGGGCAAAACTTTGATGTCTCATCAAATCGATCACATCTTAATTCATCCTCATGGTGTTTTCGTGATTGAAACCAAAAATTATTATGGGGATATCAATGCGCAAACTTACGATTCTTTTTGGTTAAAAACCATTAAAGGTAAAACTGAAAAGATCGCTAATCCATTAAAGCAAAATAAATCTCACACAATCATCGTGAATAATTTATTAAATAAAAAATATGAAGTTATTCCCGTTGTGGTCTTTGTAAGAAATAACGCCCCATATTTTGATGATGAAAATGTTATCAATCTTAAAGACCTTCACCTCTTTATCGACTCATATCCATATCAAAAAGAATTAAATAAAGAAGAGATTAATCTTATTTATAAAATTTTAAAGGAAAAAGAGACCAAAATTACTAAAAAAGAACATCTTGAAAATATCGAATATCTAAAGCAATTTCGCAGAGAATCTCAACTCGAAATGGCCTACGCTATCGAAAAAAGAATATGTCCAAGATGTAACCATGAGATGGTTGTGAAAGACAATGAATTCTTCTGTTCACATTGCGACTATAAATTCAAATTATAAAAGGGATACCATCAAGGTATCCCCATTTTAATTAAGCAATGATATTAGTCGTCGTCGTCTTTGCTGGCATTGCCTTCTTTGAATTCAACTTCAAGTTCTTTGACCCAGTTGATTTCTTCGAGTTGGCCTTGTTCGAGACCGTCTTGTTCACAGACGTCTTGGACTAATTGTTTCGCTCTTCTCATACTTAATCCAGATTTAATCTTGAAGACTAAAGGAATTTCAGTATAGAGGTTTTTATTGCTTGCATCTTGGACTGGAATCTTGCTATCTGCATAGTTAGCAGGATCAAGGGCGAAGTAGAGTTTTAAGCTCTTACCAGCAACGGTAATTTTGATATAAGTCTTACGATGTAAGCGGAAGGTATCTCCAGAGAAGGAAACACGAGATTTTAAGCCCCAAGATAAGATTTCGTTTTTGATTTCGTTATAAGAATCTTTGACATCTTGTTCAGATTCTAAGAGTCTTTGAGCGAAAGAAATACGAATGATTGGTTGTTTTTCTTCAGAAGCTTCTTCTGCTTTTGGTTCTTCAATTGGTGCTGGTTCTTCAGCCTTTGGCTCTGGAGCTGGTTCTGGTTGAACTTTTGATTCTTCAGCCTTTGGCTCTGGCACAGGTTGTGGCTCAGGTTTGGCTTCTGGTTCTTCTTTCTTTTGTTCTGGTGCTGGAGCGTTAGCAGGACCGACACCATTGAAATATTGAACGACTAATGGTCCACCAAAGGTCGCGCCAGTAATGGTTTGATTATCAGAATTGGTGTGGGTTTCTTGTTTAAGATTGTTTCTTGCGATTTCATCACGGACGATATCTCTAATTAATTCAGCAAGAGATTTATTGTCGAGTGGTTCTTCTTTTGGTTCAGGTTCGACTTCTGGTTCTTGTTCAACAACATATTCAGGAGCCGCGGCTGGTTGTTCAGCGACGAATAATGGAGCTTCATCAACAGTTTCTGGTTCTTCTTGTGGAAGTTCTTCTTCTGCTTCTTTCTTCTTACCACCTGGGTATTTGGACATCGCAACGATACCAACTAACCAAACGATGAGACCGAATAAAGCGGCGAGACCTGCTGAGATTAATGTTCCAAAACCAATGATCTTCCAGGTCAAATCATTTTCCCTAATCATTGTTAAATAAGAATATCTCAAGAGATCAGAATCAGTTGGATTAGCAAATACGCTGCATAAACCATCAATAACTGGGAAGAGTAAAATTGGGTAGAAGATGAACCAAATAAGGTGTTTGGCTCTCTTTTTAGCGATGGAGACAATAAACCAAACAATTGCCATAACAAGGGCTAAGAAAGCAACGCCATAGGTCACATAAGAAAGCCATGGAGCAGCTGCGTTATTGCCTGGTATAATACCATCAATTAAGAATGTAGTCATATGTGTGGCAAAGAAAGCAACAAATGAATGTGTTTCACCGTTATTCTTTACTGCCATGTCAAGGACTAATGCAATAATGCTAGAAGTAGCAAAGAATGCAATCCAAGCAATTAAAAATAAACCGGCGAGAATTCCTAATGCCACTAAAGCTCTTTTAGTTTTTTTCATAAAAAATCCCCTCTTTTTTTAATTTAACATTATTTTAATGCGTTCGCACACATAAAAACAAGTAATTTTTATGAAAAAACTACATCAAAACTCTATTATTTTTCTGAAATACCGTAATTTATTTCAAAAAATTAATGGTTAAAGGCAAATTATGTTTCGCTTTCACTGGTTGTCGGAGTGGTTTCAGACTCAATAACTGTGGTTCCAAAATTAATATCAAAAGAGAGAAAGAAATCCGAATCAAAACGAGCAAGAATGTTGTTAATTCGATAATGAACGCTATTTCTTTCAAAGCCGAGATAGATGGTTGTCCCTCCATAAAAATATGTTACACCAGGCTCTGAATAATAAGGATACAAGTCAGAATCAGTAAAAGAAATGAAGAAACAATAATAATCAAGTGCTTGATTATAGAAATCATCAAAAGAGCTGACCTCTTTAAATGTGCGATAATAGCAATGTGAAAAATCAGTATCTACATCAAAAACTACGGTTCCAAAATATTTAGCGTCCTTTAAAGAGAGATAATTATAAATATCTATGGCATAAGCTACAAAATCTTCATGGCTTCCACTACAATAAACCCTATCAGGAAAAGCCCAATTGCGATTGGCCTCTAAAAGAATAGATGTGCCATTAGGTGTTGGGAAACCTTCCAATCCTTGGTAAGCCAAATAACGGTCATCATAAAAATGATTAATCTTAATTTGATTGCATGAAACAAGAGAAAAAATACTAAGAAATATAGGAAATGTTCTAATAATCTTTTTCATATTTCTATTATCACAATATTTATTAATAAAGTCTTTAAAAAAGTTGAAAAGATTCTTTTTTTCATTAAAATGTTTGAATTGCAACCAAAAGTTGACAAAATGAAAAGCAGAGTTGGTAGCGCAACCGACATAGAAATTATTAAGATTAAGATGTCAAAACGGAGGGAGACATTATGACAATCGAAATTGCTGAAAGATTAATCAAATTAAGAAAGAAAAATGGTTTATCTCAGGAAGAACTCGCAGATAAATTAGGTTTATCAAGACAAGCTGTTTCTAAATGGGAACGCGCGGAAGCAAGCCCTGACACCGATAATCTCATCTGCCTTGCCAAAATATATGGAATATCTTTAGATGAATTATTGAATACCGACGCTTCCGTCGAAGAAATTGTTGAAGAACAAGTTAAAAGAGATGAAGAAAATAACGACTCTTCAAAAACCAGCGATTCAATCAATATTGACGCTGAAGGAATTCACATCACCGATGAAGAAGGTGAAAAAGTCTATATTGGAAAAGATGGAATCAAGGTTGTGGATAAAAATCAAAAAGAAAGACATATCCACGATGATGTGAGACCAGAGGAGAAAAAAAGAAGAAAGATTATCAACACCATTAATGGTATTGTTTCTGGAGTCGCGGTCTTTGGAATCACCATTGCCTATATTATTTTAATGACTGTCACTCCTAATCCTGGATTCTGGGCCTCCACTTTCTGGCTTTATTATTTAACCTTACCTATTATTTGGTCCCTCTTCTCATGCATCAAAAATCGCAAAGTCTCAAATTTTGCTTATCCAATCGCGGCGACGATGGCCTATTTAGGATTTGGTCTATACGCTCAAATATGGCATCCAACCTGGGTTATCTTTATCTCTATTCCCGTCTTTTATATCATCTTTGGACAAGTTGATCGCGCCACCAGAAAAAGTAGACATCAAAAAGTCTACATTAATGGTTATCATGATGATGATGAAGACGACGACGATTAATTCACGCTGGTCGTATAAAATTCTTCAATCGAATCAAAGAGATGAGTGTTTATGACACTCGTCTTTTCAATATCAAAGGTGGTGACGAATTCATCCATCACCTCAACGGGAATATTGTTGTGATATTCCTTTAATAAAGCATTATATCTAGCTGAGACATCCTCAAAATAATCCATACATTCTTGGCTTCTCCAAGGTTGAGTATGAGCGACATTTTCTAAAAGCAAGGTTTGAACATTTTCAAAATCTTTATCCACGACTTTGGAATAGACACTATAAGTTTTAAGAGGGACGATATCATCGAGTTTTCCATGTATTACATAATAATTGATCTCAGGATTATTCTTGATTGCTGTTGAGGCGTTAAAGAATGGTTCTTTTCCATAATAAAGTCTCAACGATAAATCTAAGGCAGGTTTGGTGAAATTCAAAGCTCCATGTAAATAATAATCAGCAAAACCATACATCATTTGGGCTGGTTGATTAAAAGCGGACATCGAAACCACCGCTTTGACTCCCACCACATCATTTGAGGCACTTAACACTCCATATCCTCCCCAACTATGTCCGAATAGACAAATTGGGAGATCTTTGGTCTCATCTAAGTTTTGAATATATTTCACCGCTTCTCTCACACAGTAGCGAGAATGGAACAGTGTTTTCATTCCCTTTCCAGTGGATTTTCCACATCCCATCATGTCGATAGCGAAGACATCCCAGCCTTTATTAACAAAATAATCTTGATAAAGAGCGTGGTTGGAATCCGCGAAAGTATTGACTCCGTGAGCGGTGATAATAATCCCTTTTGGAGTTGGAACTTCATATAAATATCCATATAAAGTTTCTCCACTACACTGGAAGGTGCATTCTTTTCTTTCGTTTAAAGAAGGAAAATCTCTTCTTGTTTTGACCAAACGGAAATAATTATCAGTGTTCACTGTCTCTTCAGTGCTTCCACGCACATCAAAAAGAACATCGGTAATAATTCTCGCCGCGATCGCTGTGCCGCCAAAATAAAGGGTGATTAAAGAAACGGTCGCGATTGAGGAGATAATTAATATTTTTTTAGTTTTCTTATTCATCAATGCGACCCTTTGTAGTTGACTCCATAACGAGAGGTATAATAGTCCACTCTTTTCGAATTATTAAAGACGGGAGGATATAAAGCGGTAGCCTCATCAATTCCCGCCATCTCAGAAATAGCTTTATGCATTCTGATAGTTAAATCGATTTCTTGTTCCGCTCCACTTAGATTCTTGTCAGGGAAAAGAGGTTCACCAACATGAAGAGTGAAAGTTGCAAATTGACGGAAAATCTTCCGACGAATAAATCCTGGTTTACGATAGGTAAAAGCAAAAGGCATGATTGGTTTATCAAACTTGCAAGCAAAATGGGCAGCCCCTCTTTTAAATGGGCGAATCGGACGATAATATTCCCACATACTACCCTCAGGATAGATTTGGAGCCATCCCCCATTATTGAGCATCTCTCCAACATCATTTAAACATTTAAGCGTGCCTTTGATATTGTTTTCAGGAATGGGGATTCCTCCGACAAGTCGCATCAACTTGCCCATCTCTCCGTTAATATTTGGGGCCCACACTAAAACATAAGGTTTGGTTGGTCTAATCGCACACAAGAGCATCAAATAATCCCAGAGATGAATATGATTCGAGCAGGAGATAACGCCTTTAGATAAAACATCCTTATGTTTTTTAAGATTCTTTCGACCTTTAATCTTTAATCCTAAACGAATGTACACAACGGGAAAAATGACGGTTACGAGAAATAATCTCATCCACCATCTCTTCCTCATGAATCGTTTATCGACATTGATATATTGATAATTCTCATCAAAAACAAGCCCAAAGTTTTTCTTAACTTCAAGATAATGCTTATCCGTATCCTCGGGATATGGGAACTTGTTGGTTTTAGGATCAAAATACATACTTTTATATTATACTTGTTGATGACACTAATCAAAGATTAGGAAACAAAATATCGAAAATGTTATGACTTGTTTTCATTATTATTTTAAAAATACATAACAAAATTATTATATATAAAAAGAATAAGTGATACGATATTTATATGAAGATTATTCAAGAACTTAATGATGATGTTCTTCTCATCTCTCTAGAGGGAGAACTTAATACCAGCACTGCTCCTGAACTCGAAAACCTTATTTCTGATGCTTTAAAAGGAATTAAGACTTTAATCTTTGATTTTAAAAAATTAGATTATCTTTCTTCCGCGGGGTTAAGAGTCCTCCTCATCGCTCAAAAAATCATGTCCAACCAAGGGAACATGATCATTCGTCATGCTAACGATAATATTCTTGATATCTTCAACATTACTGGTTTTACCAGTGTTCTGACTATCGAAAATTAAATTTCTTTCAATATCACCCTTTGCTGGGTGATTTTAAATGTGGTTTTCTCGTTTGTTACACTTCGACAATAGTCGAGTGTTTTTTGCATCTTTTCCCTAATCTTTTCAAGACCCTCTTTAATCTTTTCATCATCACTATGAACTTCCATGATGAATTCATCATCGTTGACAACGAGGTTTTTTACCGCTTCATGTTTCATAAATTCGATGAGATCGATTTCATGAGTAATCTTTGAAATATCATATATAGCGTGAGAATTGCGAGAAGCAGTGATATCGATTTCATCGGAGAGCCTCACCAAAGAAGCAAGATAAGGAAGAGAGATGGTGTTACCATTTTCTAATTTGAGAATTGGATATTCTTTTTCGTCGTTTAAATCTGTCTTACGATGTCCACGAGAGATTTGAATGATGCTAAAGAGGTGTTCTTTGGTCGGGAATTCAAAAAATTTCGCATATTTATTGATAAATAAACCAGAGAATTCATTATGGAAATTACGAATGATTTCAGGGAGATTATCTTTAGAATGGGTTAAAAAATAATCTTTAAAATCAATTTGTTTGGAAAATTCTTCAAAATCCTTATGACTAATCCCCATTCCGGTGTCATGGAAATAGCATCCCAAAAGCAAGACATAAATCTCATCCGCGTTTAATTTATTAATTTGCTCACCGATGAGCATATTACAAAATTCAATAATATTTAAAGAATGAAGTTCGGTGTGATCGGTGAAATCTGGAAAAATTAATTTATAGTTAGAAAGAATATGTTGCAAAGAAAAGACCGCGTCCGTAAAACGGCCATGTAAATCTATATCACTTTCTCTTAATCTTTTTTCTAAAGCAAAATCGTATTTATTCATAATGAAAAAAGATGCAAAACCGCATCTTATATTTTTCTTCTTTCAAATGGGGAATTCTTATAGAAGGCATTTTTCGCCTGATACATATTCTTCTCGGCTTCTTTGGTTAATTCTTCCAAAGAAATCCCGCTATTGGATTCGCGATAGGCATACCCCACCGAGCAATAATATGCCGTTAAGGACAAAGCTTCTTTGAAATTATCAATGGTTTCAACAATCTCTTCTTCTTTGCATTCGTTAGCTAAAAGGATAAATTCATCTCCACCTAAACGATAGACATACATTCCATTTTTCGTGCATTGAGAAATAGCTTTAGAAACGGTGGATAAAGCTTCATCACCTTCGGTGTGACCAAAGTTATCGTTGATGTATTTAAGCCCGTTAAGGTCAAATTGCACCACTCCGGTAATCGTCTTTTCCATCCTAGGAATGTCGTGGAAATAAGTTTCACGATTATATAATCCAGTTAAGGAATCATATTGGGTTTTTTCGGTATATAGGTAGAGGTAATATTCTAAGGCACTGACCCCAACCGTGGAATTTAAAAGGAAGACATTTCCATCATTGTTAAAGAATGTTTCAATAACGACCGCTAAAATCAAAAAGACAGCACAGCTTAAAACTGAAATGGCGTGCCAGACATGCTTGGCCTTAAGTTTTTTCACCGAGATAAAGACGATCCATCCAAGATAAAGTAAAGCGATGATGTGAGAAGCATATCTTAAATATCCACCACCAAAGGACATGGTGCTTTCGTCATTGATAAAGAAATAGAAAACCAAATTTTTGGTTTGTGGAATAAAGGCTAAACAGAAGACTAAAAAGTTAAGAAGCAATGGGATAGCGGCCAAAATCATCGACTTCTTTGTGAGTTTAAGGCCACTCATGATGGCGAATAGATAAATGAAGACTGGTCTAAAAATATAACCAATAAAAGCAAAAATTGTGGTCAATGGGATATTGCATGAATCCTTGCCATATTGTTCTAAAATATTTGCAGCGGATAATAATAAAGCAAGTGAAGCAATTAAAATCATGCAAACACTTAGCCTAGAGTGCTGTTTAAATCTTTGAATTGAAGTGATAAAAAGAACGACACAAATACAGATTAAGATGAAATAACGGATAATAAATAACTCTAAATATTGCATAGCATATGTATTATACACCCATACGCCTCGCGTGCCAAAGAAAAAAGTCCAAAAATTTATTGGATATTTTTGGAATTGGTCCACCGTTTTCTTTGAATTATTATTAAACTAATATTTCCTCATAAGAACAATTTGTTCGATATATTGGTTGTTTTTGTTTTGTATTTTAATATGGCCTTTATTAAAATATTCTTATAGCTGAGAGGATTATTCACCATGGCATGTTTTTTAGTTAGTGCAACCGCAGGCATTGGAGCGGCTGTTGCCCGTCATATCGTCAAACATCACGAAAACAAAGTAGAATTAGAAGGAAAAGTTCATGCTCCAGAAAAATTTGGTTCTGATGTCAAATGGAGCAAAAAGTTAGCTTATCTTGAGTTAACATTATTCTCTGGTTCTTTTATCTTAGCGCTTGAACATATCATCCACGATGAAATTGTTCCATATCCACCATTCCTCACCGCCGCAAGTGATCCGACGGAAACCACTATAATGTTAACTGAGATGGGGACGGTTGGAGTGGCGATGTTCCTCACTTTACTTGTCGCCTGGGGAATAGGTGTCGCCATTGTCGATTATCTCAAATTCAAAAAGAGAAAGAATAGCCTTAAAGAGGCAGAGGTTAAATAATGTACTTCTTAACGACTTTGATCTGCACCATTATCGCTGGTGTATTATGGTTCTTTTTTAGAGATAGAAAATTATTACACCTCGATATCTTAACCATCACCTATGGTGCGGCCACCTTAATGTGGCTTATTGACTGCATCTTCTCCGTAATTGATGGTGAACCATTTATTTCATTTGCTAGTGAAGATCTTCAAAAAGATGGGTGGATTGCTTTAGCAGCTTTTGTCGGAGCGATCTTATTCTGGTTAGTGTTAAGCTTTATTCTTAACAACAATAAAAAATCAGAAGTTAAATAATTAATTTAAATTAAATACCAAAAAGTCTTTCATCTCTTGTTCCTGAAAGACTTTTATTTTGCTCACATTTTCTCTTTATTTCATTTAGAGTATTGAATCCACCTACTCACAAATTAGAGATTCTAATATAGAAAAAAGGATGATATATTGTATCAACCCTTTTGATATATAATACTATGTATTATAAGTTATTGGCAAGGATTTCCAATAATGATA
>CAJOQN010000062.1 GCA_905236535.1 uncultured Bacilli bacterium | reverse complement strand
GTGATATGTGTACTAGGTTTGGCGTTACTTTATCTTCTCAGCAAGAAAAAGTAATGAAAAAAGTCCTTAGCCACAACGGCTAGGGACCCAAAACCATTTACATTATATCCTAATATGATAGAGTGTCAAGGGGTGGCACCCCCTAAGCATAAATATTAATATTTAAAAAAGCCCTTTTTCTTTATTGTAAAGAATTCATTATTTAGAATAAAATATGGTATCAAGGAGAATTTAAAATGAACAAAAAATTATTAGTCCTTTCTTTTATTCCAGTTCTCACTCTCAGTGCCTGTTCTCAATTGAAAACTATCACGAGAGAAGAAGCCAATTCTTTAGCCTTAGAAATTGCGACAAAACAAGCCGAAGAAAAAGCTTTCACTATGACTTATAAGAGTAGTAGCGCTTCGGGAAAAGAAGACAAAACAAACACTAAATTTACCGAAACTTATTACACAAATAAGGAAAATGGTGAAGTTTATTTCAAAAGTGTCAATAATACGGATGGAACGCAAACTGAAACCGAATTGTATTATTGGCAAATCGATAACGTTGAATACGCTTACACTATTACCAAAGAAGAAGGAAAAGATCCTGTTTATAAATGTCTCAGTTCAACTGGAAGCGTCCTAGAATTCGGATTTTACATCAGAATTATGATGGCCTTAGATCCTTGCGCTGCTTTTTATGTGATGGCCATTAATCCAACTCTTTATACCCAAGAAGAGAGTGGTTCTTCAGAAGCAGATTCTGAATCTAGCCAATCCTCTATTACTGAACGTTCTTTTAAAAGCAGTGGTGAAGGAAATTTAGTCATCACCCTCAAAGCCGCTGGAGAAGATGATCCAACTAAAGAAGTAGCCGTTGAATCAAAAATGACTTTTACCTATAACAACAATTTATTCGCTTCTTATTCCTCTAATGGGAAGAGCAATTATGGCAACAAGAGCGTCACTAATATAGGTATTAAATACGGCGTTACGACTCACGAACGCCCTGCCGATTGGGAAACAATTCTTGATAAATAATTGATTAAGCCTGGCAATCGCCAGGTTTTTTCTTCTTAAATAATTATTTTTATTTAACTATTTTCTATTACTTTGTAAAATATATTCAGTCTATTCTTACTACCAAAAGGCAGTAAAGAATATGTTGCTTATATTATTGGAGGTCATATGAAATCATTAGTCACTTTAGTTAATGTCCCTCTTCTCGTTACTTTATTGGTTATCGGAGGAGTTATTCTTATTGCGGTTTTTATTTTGCTATATATCTTTGTCTTTTCAAGAAATGTTTCAAAGCGGGCGGTCAAAGATTTAGAAAGAAAATTTTCTTATCTCGACGCTTTATTAATCGGACAAGACAGCCAATATATCCATCGTTTAGAAATCGTCAGCAGGACTAATCTTTTATATGTTGATCGTTATAGTGAGTTCTCTCGTCGTTTCAAAGAAATCTATGAGATTGATGATAGATTTGCCGAATCCAAAATCAAACAAGCAAAAAATATGATCGCTGGCAAACAATATCGCAACATCAAAGGTGTCCTCGAGGATGTCCGTAGGGCTGTTTCTTCTTTTGAAGAAAAAGTCAATCAATTAGATACCGATTTATATGAGATTATCAAACCGGAAGAAGAATCTCGCCAAACCATTCTCAAGCTCAAAGAGAGTTATCGAAGTGTCAAGCAAACCTTCTACGCCTCCGCGGATGATGTCGAAATTGTTTTAACATCCTTCAATAAAGCTTTTGATAAACTTGATGAATCCTTCAGCGAATTTGAAACCCATATCGATTCCGCGGAATACGATGAGGCCAACGCTTTAATTCCAATAATTTCTTCGGTGGTCACCGCACTTAAGAGTGCTCTTGAGCAAATGCCTAATCTTTGTATTTTAGTGACCAAAATCATTCCTGATAAGATTGATGAAATCACCTTAAAACATAATGAGCTTGAAGCTAACGGTTTCCCATTATTCAACATCACCTTTAGAAGTCGTCATGATGATTGGAATTATTCTTTAAGTCAACTCAAGAAGAAACTTATCGCTCTTCAAGTTGCGGGTGTTTTAGATGAATGCAATAAGATTCAAGATGAAATCGCTGAAGTGGATGATTTATTAAGAAAAGAAATTGAAGATAAAGAATTCTTCACTTCAAACAATAATTCAGTCTATAAGAATGTCTTGGATTTAGAGAAAAATTTCTTAAAAGTTTATTCACTCCTTCCAGACATTCAAAAGATTTATATCATCGATGAAAATCAACAACAAAAACTTGAAGAACTCAAGGAAAGCATTAATAAATTAGGCGTTTCTAAACGCAGTTTAGATGCTTTCGTTCATAGTTCAACCCCTCAACCATATTCAACCTTAAGAGAAAAACTTGAAGTTTTAATCAATGATTATGAATTAGCCTCTGATAAGCTCAATACCTTTAAGACTTATCTCGCTGACTTAAGAACTTCTTCTGAAGAAGCCTATAATATGGTCTTTGCCTATTATTATCGCCTTAAATCCACAGAAGCCTCCTTGAATGATTTATTGCTTCCAAATATCGTCGAATCATATAAAGAATCCATCGACAATTGTTATCAATTATTAGATGAAATCGATAAGAATATTAAAATCACTCCAATTGATGTCTCTTTAATCAACTCCAAAGTGGAGGCTCTTAAGAGCAGTGCTTCCGTTTTATTTGAAACTGTCGATACGATGTGCCGTGAGGCTAAACTCGCCGAAAGCGCTATTGTTTATGCAAATCGCGATCGTGTTCAACAAGCAGAAGTCAACGAAGGACTCAATGCTTTAGAAGAAAGATTCTATCAAGGAGATTTTGAAAGCGTTTATCATGACGCGACCGAACTTTACCACAAAACCCATGTCGAAAATCATGAATAAAATCATTTATTTAGATAATGCTTCTACCACCAAAGTAGATGAGGAAGTTATGAAAACATATGAAAGAGTTTCTCTTTCATATTTTGGTAATGCCTCCTCCATTCATCGCCTTGGTATTGAAGCAAATGACCTTTTAGAAAAAGCGAGAGCCCAAATTCTCTCTTTATTAAAATTAGAACGCAGTCACGAAGTTATTTTTACTTCCGGAGCCACAGAAGCTAACAATCTCGCTTTAAAAGGTTATATGCATCAATATAAAAATCGTGGGAATCATTTAATTGTCTCCTCTATTGAACATCCTTCTTTAATTGAAGCTGCTAAATCTTTAGAAAAAGAAGGATTTGAAGTGACCTATCTTCCCGTTGATAATCATGGGGTTATCAATATTAATGTTTTGAAACAATCGATTAAAAAAGAAACAATCTTAGTTTCTATCATGAGTGTGAATAACGAGACTGGATCTATTCAACCAATTGAAGAGATTGCTTCTTTATTAAAAGAATATTCGAAAATTATGTTTCACACCGACGCGGTGCAAGCCATCGGAAAAATTGAAAAATCATATGATGATATCGATATGGTGACTTTGACCTCCCATAAGATTCATGGCTTAAAAGGAGTTGGGGCCTTAATTAAAAGAAAAAATATCACTTTTGATCCAATTCTTTCGGGTGGCGGTCAAGAAAATGGTCTTAGAAGTGGGACTAATGATGTCGCTAATATTGTTTCTTTTTCCAAAGCTTTACGCTTATCTTTAGCGAAACTCCCATCGACGATTAAACATGTTAAGGAATTATATAATAGGTTAATGGATTATTTTAAAAGCAATCCAGAGATGTATATTCTTAATTCCTTTAGTGATAACCCATTCATCCTCAATGTCTCTTTAAAAGAAAAGAAAGCTGCGGTGGTGGTTGAAGGATTGAGCAAAAAAGGAATAATGATATCCTCAATTTCCGCGTGTCATTCAAAATCAGAAGCTTATTCTTATGTCGTTTATGAGATGAGCAAAGACGAAAAAAGAAGTAGAAACACTTTAAGAATATCGTTGGATTATCACAATACGATGGAAGAAATCGAAGAATTTATCCATGAATTAGATAGTTTAGTGAGAGGTCTAAGACAATGACTTACGAATATTTGATGATTCGCTTTGGTGAACTTTCCACTAAAGGTAAAAATAAAAGAGAATTTATTCTCACTCTTTTTAAGAATATAAAACATGCCTTAAAAGATTATAATAATCTTTCTTTTGAGATGAGATATGATCACATCTATATCCTTTTAAATGGGGAAGATGAAACCCCAATTTTAAAAAGATTACAAGATGTCTCTGGGATAAGTGGCATCTCTTTAGTGCATCGCTGCAACAATGATATCAAAGAGATGAAAGAACACTCCCTCGCTTTGATTGAACAAGAAGTAGGTCAAACCTTTAAAGTTAAATGTAAAAGAGCGAATAAACGCTTTGAAATTGTTTCTGATGATATCACTCGTCATGTCGCTGGATATATTCTTTCAAAAACTTCTTTAAAAGTGGATGTTCATAATCCCGATATCCTTTTAAATATCGAAGTTAGAGATGAAGGGACTTATATCTTCACAAAAACCATTCCAGGGGCCGGAGGATACCCCCTAGGGGTCGGCGGTAAGGCGATGATGATGATCTCTGGCGGTATTGATTCTCCAGTTGCCACTTATTTATTGATGAAAAGAGGAGTGCTTATCGAATGTAT
>CAJOQN010000061.1 GCA_905236535.1 uncultured Bacilli bacterium | reverse complement strand
GCAAGGAGGACTTGTTTAAAGACGAATAACCAATATTGGTGAAACATATTTTCCCTTAATTGGTAAAAAATATATTGCTTTTATCAATAATAAAAACCCCCTTACTTATAAATAGGAGGGTTTTATGTCATTTTCGTAAAAATATTTTAAAAATTTTAATTATCTTCCATTTTGACCGCGGCTGGAACCTTTGGCAAACCTGGCATCGTCATAATCTTTCCCGCAAGTGGAACAATGAAGTTCGCTCCTGCTGATAAGCGAACTTCTCTCACATAAATATTATAATTACGTGGGCAGTTTAAGACTTTAGGATCATCAGAGAATGATTGAGGGGTTTTAGCGATACAAATTGGAGTCTTACCAAATCCAAGTTTTTCAAATTCTTTGATTTGTTCTAAAGCTTCATCGGTATAGACGACATCATCCGCGCGATAAATTTCTTGGGCAATGGTTTTAATCTTTTCTTTTATAGAATCATTAACATCATATAAAGGATGATATTTAGATTCTTCGTTTTCCAAGGTTTCTTTAACCGCATTAGCGAGTTCAACCGCCCCTTTACCACCATCGACGAAAGCGGAGCAGAAAGCAACTTTATAGCCTTCTTCTTTGCAAAGTTCTCTTAAGAGTTTGGTTTCCTTTTCAGTGTCTTGGGTGAAATGATTCATACAAACGACCACTGGTAAACCAAATTTCTTTATATTCTCGACATGTTGTTTTAAGTTGGCAAAGCCAATCTTTAACGTTTCTAAATTTTCTTGGTCTAATTCTTCGAAGGCTTGCCCTCCATGCATCTTGAGGGCTCTAATGGTCGCCACCATCACCGCACAGTCAGGTTTCAACCCACCCACACGGCATTTGATATCTAAGAATTTTTCCGCGCCTAAGTCCGCGCCGAAGCCGGCCTCAGTGATGACGATTGGAGATAATTTAAGGGCTAACTTTGTGGCGATAATTGAGTTACATCCGTGAGCGATATTCGCGAATGGTCCGCCATGGACGAAGACTGGATTGCCTTCTAAGGTTTGAACGAGATTTGGTTTTAAAGCATCTCTCATAAGTTTCATGATGGCTTTAGAGATTCTTAAATCTCTTAAGAAGATTGGTTTATCATCCATATTATAGGCAACGATAATGTTGTTCACTCTTCTGATGAAGTCTTCATCATTCTCTGATAAACAAAGAATGGCCATTAATTCACTTGCAACTGTAATAACGAATTCATCATGATGTGGAATACCTTTTTTATCATCTTGCATGACAGTGATGCTTCTAAGAGATCTGTCATTCATATCAAGAGCTCTCTTCCAAATAATCTTATGAGGATTAATACGTAATTCATTACCTTGATAGATATGGTTATCAATAATCGCGGAAATAAGATTGATGGAACTTGTTAAAGCGTGCATATCACCAGTGAAATGGAGATTGATATCTTCGCTTGGAGTAATGGAAGCTTTTCCACCACCGGTGGCTCCACCTTTAATACCAAAGACTGGGCCAAGAGATGGTTCTCTTAAACAAAGTAAAGATTTTTGACCGATGCAAGCAAAGCCATCGTGAAGAGCGATGCTGGTTGTGGTCTTTCCTTCGCCCGCTTTTGTGGGGGTAATCGCGGTCACTAAAACAAGTTTACCGTTTTGGTTGTTGCCAACTTCTTTTAAAATCTCTAAATCTATTTTGGCTTTGTCTTTTCCATAAGGGATGACATAGTCTTCTTTGATGCCAATTTTCTTGGCGATTTGATAGATGCTTTCCATACTTATTTCCTCGTAATTGTCATTAATTATAATCTATATTTTTATTTTATAAAGTGAGAAATCACTTGATAAGCAATTGCTAAGCCCGCACTAGAAGGGACAAGCATCATTGAATTGAGATTGACGCCATCCTTTTGAGGTTTTTCTTTAGAGACCGCACAGATAATTTTGTTAGTCTCAATTCCCTCTTTCTTAAACTCATAACGAATCTTTCTTGCTAATGGATCATCGGTGGTTTTATCTAATCTTTCAATAACCACTTTTGTGGGATCAAGTCTATTGGCCATTCCAAGTGACATGATATGTGGAATGTTCTTTTTAGAAGCATATTTTGCCAAAGCAATCTTCCCTTTGACATCATCAATTGCATCCACGATATAATCTATTTCAAAATGATCTAACGCTGTACCGATTGAATCATCAATCTTGGAGTTCATAGAAACCATACTAATGGAGTTATCGATATTTAAGATGTGTTGTTTTGCACATTCCACTTTCAATAGTCTTAAATCTTTTTCTCCATAAAGAATTTGTCTATTTAAGTTAGAAGGATCAACAACATCAAAATCAACGATGATGAAATGTTTGATTCCACTTCTCGCTAAAGCTTCTAAAGCAGTACCTCCCACTCCTCCAAGACCACAGACTAAAACAGTAATCTCGGAAAGTTTGGAGGCATTATCTTCACCTAATAATCCAATCGTTCTTTTTAAATATTCATCTTTCATTTTTAATAGCCTTTAGTGCTTCTTCAGCACTTATATATTCAATTGTCTGAAATTGATGTTTAAAGAAAGTAACTTGTCTCTTCGCATAATTTCTACTTCTCTTTTTAATTAATTCAATCGCAGATTCTAAAGAACATTTACCTTCTAAATAATCAAATATCTCTTTATATCCAATCGCTTGTCTTGCAGTAAGGGATAACTCATATTTCTCTAAGAGCATCTTACATTCATCCACGAGACCTTCTTTAATCATAATGTCCACTCGTTTGTTGATGTGTTCATATAATTCATCTCTATGTGGATTGATAAAGATAATTCGACATGGATATAAAAGCTTATGCTCTTGAGATTCAATCACTTCACTTTTAGTGAGGCCGCTTTTCGCAATTTGAATCGCTCTTATCACTCTCTTACGATTGTTAGGGTGAATATTCTTAGAAGCTTCAATATCTAATTCTTGAAGCATTGAATATAATTCTTCATTGCTTAAATCATCATAGTTATCAAATGATTGTTCTTCTTCTGGGAATGAATAATCATAGATCGCGGCTTTAATATAAAGCCCAGAACCACCAACGACAACATAGTCTTTATTAGGATCTACCACTTTTCTGAAATCGTCTTGAAAATCCTTAATAGAGAATGGCTTATCAGGGGATAGATAATCAAGAAGTTGATAACGAGAATAATAAGGCGAATCTTTTTTAATCTTCGCAGTCCCAATATCTAAATCTTTATACACTTGAAAAGCATCCGCATTCACTAAAGGACACTTATCAAAGAGGTCAGATAATTGATGCGCTAAAGCAGTCTTTCCAGAGCCTGTTGGACCAACAATGATATAAAGCATATAAATAAAAATATATTAAAAGAAATTACAGCAAGGATGTAGTATATCAAAAAGTTTCTTCTTAAACCAGTCTGCCGCAAGATAAAAAAGTTCTGTGAGGGGCATTTGAATCATGTTATCAGAAAAAGGCGGAGAAAATTCATAATAAAAACTGATTGGATTTTGTTCTGTCGAACCAATAGCAAAAATAAAAAAAGGTGAATCAGAATAAAAAAAAGATATTTTGATAGACATTTTTGAGTTTGACCATTTTGACCATTGAAAACCATATGGATAACAAAAATCAAGTTCCAAATCAAATTCATCAAAAAGAAATCTAAATGCCTTAATCATGGCACTATTATTGTGTTGTAATTTAATACGGCCAAACTTCATAAAAATATTTATATCCCAGAGAGGTAATCAAAGCAACTTCCTTTGCATATGTTCCTGTTAATGGGCTAACTGCATTAAAAATTGGGCCGCGAAATAACATAACCGTTTTTAAGACAAATTTGTTTTGTGTCCACGCTAAAGTATTCGCTGTTTTTTCTCCAAGAATGCTTTTAACAAAATTATATGATTTCATGCCTCTATAATAATTAGTTCCGGTCGCTCTTGCAACATCTTGGTAAACTCCATATTTTCCGATAGTATATCCTTGTCTAGCCATTGAAACAACATTAAATAAAGAAGCTACTAATGAAAAAATACCTCCCCACATTGCACCATCGGCAGCTCCTTCTGCAAAACCATCCCAAAAATCTTTGTTTTCAATTGTATAGGATAATCCACCAACTAATGCTCCACCCAAAATACTAATACCCATGCCAATAAAGAGAGGAGCCAAAGAACCAGCAGTAGCGACCGTCAAAGCGATAGATATAGCAAAAGTAACTCCTCCAATCACCCATTTTGCCCAAGTTGGTAGGTGACCAGTCTCATCCTTAAACATCACTGGATTATTATGACAATATGAGAATAAGTTAATACCACCTATCTCAGTGTTATCCAAATAATCTAAAGAATCAGCGTTGAGCCATCGACACCATGTTGGATTGTAGTATCTGGACTTACAATAGTATAACCCGGTTTCTTTATCATAGTAATACCCTCTATATCTAAAAGGATTGATATTACCAATAAACGACGATGAGGTATTCTCTATACCATTTGGGTTACATACTATTGTGTTACCGTAGGCATCATATTTATAAGTGGCTACAAGGTTGCCACTGCTATTATAGATATGAGTGATATCACCAAAGATGTTCTTTTTGTAATAATAAAGATTCCCATTGTATTTAAAGCCAACTATTCCATTAAGTGAATAGTAATAACTAGTCACATTCCCAATTGTAGTTTCATAAGTAAGTTGGTTAGATGAATTATAAAAATACAAACGAGTAGTATATCCAACCGTTTTTGAGGTTCTTAATCCAGAATCGTTATAGGTAAATGTGACAGTTGTGGAGCCTTTTTGCCATTTGCTTAATAGTCTTCCCCTAGTCCATTCATAATATGTTGTGCCCCATCTAATAGGATTGAGATAAGCATCATATTCAATTGTGGAGCCATTATAATCAGTTAAAAGATCAGGAAATGTTGAACTATAAGTGAATGTTTTAGTTGTGGAATTAGGAATTGTAGATGATGTTGAATAGGTTCCCGAAACAATGGTTTTAATATTGCCATTTGAATCATATGCATATTTAGTGCTTTTACCAAGCTGTTCATTATTGTCTCTTAACAACACCCCAGTGCTTGAATAAGAGAAAGAGCGATGATAAGTAACTGGTGTTTGATTGCCCTCATGAATTGTTTCGGTAATTGAAGTTATATTCCCGTTGTTATCATATGTTAAATCATTGACGGAATAATTTGATGAATTAGCAACACTCGTTATTGCAATAGATGAAACTAAATTACTTAAAAGCGTCCCATTCGTAAAGTAATCATAAGAATAGATGAATCCTTTTGAGAATGTAAACTTTTCATCTATTTGAGAGGCTCTTCCAAATGAGTCTTTATGGATTTCAACAGCAAAAGTTGGAGAGGTTTGACTATCTAGAGTAATAAATTCCTTATATGGCTGTTTTTCTAGACCATCATATTCATATGTTCTAATTGTGGCTGCAAATGGGGCTACATAATCAAACGCAACTCTTGTTGGTCTAAAAAGACTATCATAAGCAAAAGACTCGGTAGCAATCATATTTGAATATGGAGCATCCGTCACATATATTTCACTAACTAAACCATTTGGATAATAAAAGAATAAAGTATAACAGCTTAAGACATCATCAGTTATTTTGATCAGTTTAGATTCTGAAGAAATATAGTCATTAGGAACGCTTGCAATATCAAACATTGGCGAATTATAAGGATAAAAGTTATTAATAATCCAATCTAAATCCGCATATAAATAAGTAGCTTCCCCTTGAGAAACACCATCCTTCTCACATCTAAGAGAAGTTAAGCGACTATATTTATCAAACTCCGAAATGATAACATCGTGATTTTTATAAATCGCGAGGTTGGTTTTTCCGTTAGAGGTTATCTCGTTTCTAAATTCGATAAGTTTTGAATATGTTGGAGGGTCATCGGTGTAATAGGTATCTCCAATTGAGATAGGTCCAATTGGCTCAAGTGGATCAAAAGGAGTGATACCTCCACCTCCACTTGTGTACTCCTCATAATCAAACGAGGCTAAAAGGTTATATTTATCATAGGTGAAAAGATATTTTGTGTGATTAGAAGATGAGGTGTTAGATAACTTTTGAGTAGAATATGAACTTTGGGTGTAATCATCCACGGTCATCCCTAAATGATATCTATTTTTAGTGAGATATTTATAATTTGTGGAATATGAATAATCAAAACTATTGGAGTTAGGATTTGTATATTTAGTGCATATCTCAGAATAATTCTTATATGTATATTGCTTAGAGACAACAGAAGTTGAAGAAAAGTAACTCTCTTGGGTGAGACGATGTCTATTATAAGAATATGTGGTCTCAAAATATTTACTTAGATTATTTTCTAAATACACTTTATTCGAGGTGAGATTATTCGCGGATGAATAGGTATTTAAAGAAACAATCCCATCCTTATCGATGGTTTTGATGAGTCTAAAGTGCTTGTCATAATATGATTTTGTTATTTCTTCTATAACTCCATGTTTTTTGATGGTTTCAATAATGAAGTAATTAGTGTTATCAGGATCATATTTAAGGATTTGGGCTTCTAAATAAAGCGAGGAAGAATCACTAGTTTGACTTTTAGAAATAAGAGCGATGTTATTAGAGTGATTAATATAAATGTCACCATCATATGTCGCAGCGTTATATTGATTATTAAAAGAAATAATCTCTCTGAGTCTGTTATAAAAAATAAAAGATGGACTAGAAAAATAATACCTCAATTTATTGATGATGAAATCTTGATAGGAAAGGTTAAATGGGGTTGAGTAGATATATTGTTTTAAAGAAATGATTTTCTTATATTTTTTAAAATTGATAACAAGGTCTGGGCTTTGATAAGAATCAGAAACTTCCAAATACATCTCCTTTTCTTGTTCTAAGGATTCATAGATTTTGAAATCATTAAAAGTGAATGAACCGTAATCGCCCTTTAAATAGAAGGTGATTTTAATTTTATTTACCAAAGAATACTCAGTGGTCTCTATAAATTTAAATGGGAAAATTATCTCGTTTGTCGCTTCATTAATGATCAAAGGGACATAGGCGCTTGTCCCATAGACGAGGTTATTATTTGAATCATAACACTCCATCAAAGCGTAAACACTTCTCTCAGCTGAGAAAAAGGTATTATGATCGCTTTCAAAATATATCAAAGGCGAGCGATCAAGTTTAAAGGCAAGGACATAGTATTTGTTATTCAAAAAAGTCTCATTGTTTGATAAAGATCCAATAAAAGAGACACTTTGATTGTTGTTTGAAGAAGATAAGGTAATAGAAGCACTTTCATTATTTCCATTTTTTAAAGTGCATTTGTATGAAAGGCTATTAAACGGAATATTATGAGAAGAAACAAGACTATGTTTATACGCTCCAATAAAGTTGCTCTTTTCGGGTTCATAGGCGCTTAATAGTCTTAATTCATCATCATAGGTATAATTCACCATTACATTATGAAAATCGGTGATTGAATATTTGAATAGTTGATAAGTGATGGAATAGGAGTTAGAAAAAGTATTGACGTTATTTATTCTTGTTCCTTCTTCGAGCTTATTAATTCGCTTGTTAGAATCATACGATAGCTTCAACGTGTCATTTGAAGGAGAAATAATCTGGATCAGATTGTTGGATAAATCATAGGAAAAAGAATAAAATCCATCATCAGAATTTAGATTGGTTAACGAATTTGAATTATTGCCAAGCAAGGAATAATAATTTGAATTAAATCCGCTTAAAGAAATGGTGAGAGAGGATAATGAACTACGTGTAGATTTTAAAAAGGTCACAACATTCCCGTTATAATCTGTAATCGTAAGAGAAGAGGTATCTCTAGTAATCGTGATATCTCCATATCCTAAAAGATGGATTGAGGTGATATCACCAGCTAAAGAGAAAACACTATATGAGTCTTCATCAAAGGTATTTGAATAGAGGTGATATTCATTATTGATAAGTTTGAGGAGACGTCCACTTCCACTTGAATCAAAGTAAGATCCACTTTCATTAGGAACAGGGAGGAACACTCTTTGAATCTGAGAAGCATTTATAAGGGTAATTTGATTAGACTCTATGATTAAAGAAGATAAAAGATTAAGATTCCAGCCTTTTGGGAAAATAGAATTAGCTTGATTTGGATTATAGGAAGAATAGATAAACGATAATTCAAACGGAAGCAAGGTAGGAAATAGTTTTAAAGAAACATTAAATAAAGAAGACGGAAGAAATAAAGAATAAGACATATCATCCCCAATACTTCCACTAATCTTATTTTGATTATCGATAAAATCAAAAGCAGGAATATATTTAATTATTAATTCAGGGCATAGACCATTATCAGATGGCTGTCTAAGATAAAAGGTCATATTGTTATTCCCGTTACGATTTAAAGTGAAGGTTTTGTTATTATTAAAATCTGTTAAGAAAAGATGTGTAATATCAAAATAAATGGAATCAGTCTCGTTTCTATTAGTTGAATAGTCAATGAGGGTTCCATTAGCTTGAAGAGAGATATTGTTTTGACCTGAAGTCGCACTTGTTTCAAACTTCAAAGTCACATTGGTGATAATGTCGTTTTTATGAAGGTTTAATCCTGAGATGGTAAGAATAAGAGAAACATAGGATGAAACGCTTCCATCAAGTGGGAGATAACTACTTTCTCCTGGTAAATTCTCTTGGAGTGACACTAAAAAATCAGTGGATGAATTTGTGTATGATTTATAGATGAGTTGCTTCATATTTTAAATATAGCAAACAACATTTTAAAACACAATTTTATTGGATAATATCGTGCAATCCTTTTAATAACTCCATCGCTTCTTCTTTGGCTTTATAGTAGTTAATGACAAGTGGATGATTATCATACATTTGTTTTAATCTATCATATTCATCCTTTTCGTTTTTAGCTTTTGATTCAGCAATCTTTTGACGGAGTTCTTTTAATGATTCATCGACTTCAAAAATAGCTTTAATCCTTAAATATTCCTCTAAAACTGGCTCATTTTTCAAACATTCTTTTAATTCTTTGGCTTTTTGAATAATGGGATCATCACTAATAACTTCACCAATTAAGGAGTAAGTATGGGATTCAGTAATTTTAACCTTAATTATCTTACCCACCATCGATTCATCGCCTTTGAAATGGACGAGCTTATTAGATTCGGTGTAACCACTATACATATCCTCATTATTTTTGCTTACTCCATCCACTAAGACATCATAAACTTGACCCACCATTCTTTCACTGGAGGCGCTGATACTCTTTTCAAGATGACTAACTAATTCTTTAAATCTCTTGCCTTTAGTTTCTTTAGAGATAGTATCTTCCATCCTCGCAGCAGGTGTCCCTTTTCTTGGTGAATAGATAAAAGTGAACGCGGAATCATACTCTACTTCATCCACTAGTTTTAAAGTGTCATTAAATTCTTCATCTGATTCATTTGGGAAGCCCACAATGATATCCGTGGATAATCCTAATCCTGGAATCTTTTCTTTCATCTCTTTAACGAGTTTTAAATAATCTGAGGAGGTATATCTTCTTCCCATCTTTTTAAGAACATTGTCATTTCCAGATTGCACTGGAAGATGAATAAAGTTCATGACATTATCATATTTAGCGATAACATCAATCATCTTTGAGGTAAAATCCCATGGATGAGATGTTGTGAATCTAAGTCTAGGAATTCCAAGTTTTGCCACTGCTTCCAAAAGGTCAGCGAAGTCTTTTCCTTCATCTAAATCTTTTCCATAAGCATTGACGTTTTGGCCTAATAAGGTAATCTCTTGATACCCATCATCAATAAGTTCTTGGCATTCTTTTAAGATATCAGAGAACTTACGGCTTCTTTCTTTTCCTCTAGTGTAAGGAACAATGCAATAAGTACAGAATTTATTACAACCATAAATAATATTAACAAAGGCTTTATATTTAGAAGTTCTAATAACTGGTAAACCTTCATAGACTTCTCCAGATTTAGATTCCACGGCGATTAATCTCTTTTTAGAAGAGATAACTTCTTCAAGGAACTCAAGTAAGCGATAAACTTCATGAGTGCCAAAGACCAAATTAACATATGGGAACGTTTTAAGAATTCTTTCTAAGATTTCAGGTTCTTCAGGAACACAACCACAGATGCCGAGAACCGCATCTTTATGCTTTTCCATATAACCTTTAAGGTTACCAATTTCTCCATATAATTTATCTTCAGCGTTTTCTCTCACCGCACAGGTATTAAGAAGGATAACATCCGCCTCTTCTCTATTTTCAGTTTTTGTTAAACCAATGCTCTCAAGCATTCCTCTCATCGATTCTTCGTCTCTGACATTAGCCTGACAACCATAGGTGTGAATGTAATATTTTTTATCTTTGGCGAAATCTAAAAGCTTTTGAGAACGATTGTCTTCAACATAAATAATCGGAGAAACACTAGAATCTCTTTGAATCGCCTTTTTTAAATCTGGTTTGTTTAAGATTTTTTCTTTCACTTTATTTTTCCTCTACAAAGTAGATTGGGAATATTTCTAAGCATTTTCCACTTATATCATCAACGTGGAGAACAACCGCGGAGAGAAGTCCTCTTCCTTCATCAGGAACTTCAAATCTTTTCATCTCTCCATACATATTTTTAGCGACAACGGTTTCTTTTGTAAACCCTAAAACGCCTTCATAATATCCAGTCATTCCAACATCTGAGATATATCCAGTTCCATTGGGGAGAACCATATAGTCTCTAGTTTGAACATGGGTATGAGTCCCTAACACCGCGGTTACTTTTCCATCAAGAGCATAGGCAAAGCTTTGCTTTTCTCCGGTCGCTTCTGCGTGAAAATCAATGATGTGAATATTAGCTTTTTCCTCATCAGAGAGGATTTCTAAAATGGAATAATAAGGGGCATTGACTTGTTCGTTCATAAAGGCCGCTCCTAAGATATTTGTGACCCTCACGCTTATTCCGTCAACATCATAGATGGCAGTGCCCACTCCTGGGCATTTCTCTAAGATGTTATAAGGTCTAACAAGATTATCCGCGAAATCCAAATAACGGAGAATCTCATTCTTGCTCTTATAGTGATTGCCAAGGGTGATAACATCCACTCCATCATTGATTAACTCATTATAATGGTTTTGAATTAAACCTTTTCCGTGGGTAGCGTTTTCCCCATTAGCAATGACAAAATCTATATGGTATTTCTCCACATAGATGTTTAAGTAGTCTTTGATCATTCGACGTCCAACACGTCCAACGATGTCACCAATAAATAAAATATTCAATTGTTGTTCTTTCTATGAAATAGGGGTGATCTATTTCGCTGTTTCAACCGCGCGATATTCGCGGATGACAGAAACTTTAATTTGACCTGGATAGGTCATTTCATTTTCGATTCTTTCTTTGATTTCTCTCGCTAATTTGAAAGCGCCAATATCGTCAACTTTATCAGGGATAACCATCACACGAAGTTCACGACCGCTTTGTAGCGCAAAGCTTTGAGAAACACCATCATAGGAATTACAAATTTCTTCGAGTTTTTCGATTCTTTTGATGTAATTTTCAAGCATTTCACTACGAGCCCCTGGTCTAGCAGCAGATAAGGTATCCGCGGCTTGGACTAAGTTCGCAATTATAGATTTTGCTGGAACATCACCATGATGCGATTCAATGGAATTGATAACGACATCTGGCTCTCCATATTTCTTTGCTAAATGAGCGCCGATTTCGACGTGTGAACCATCAGTTTCATAGTCCACTGCCTTACCGACATCGTGTAATAAACCCGCTCTTCTAGCAAGGTTTTGGTCTAAACCAAGTTCCGCAGCCATAATTCCAGTGAGATATGCCACTTCGATGGAGTGTTGTAATTGGTTTTGCCCAAAGGAGGTACGATATTTAAGTTTACCGATATAATTAACGAGTTCTTTATTAATTCTTGGTAAACCAAGTCTATTGACTGCATCCATACCGGCTTTATGAGATTCTTCTTCCACTTCTTGGGAACATTTGTTGACAATCTCTTCAATTCTTCCAGGTTGAATTCTCCCGTCTTTGATTAAAGCTTCCAAGGAACGACGAGCAATTTCTCTACGAATAGGATTAAAGCAGGAAACAGTGATAACTTCAGGGGTATCATCAATGATTAAATCAACACCTAAAAGTTGTTCTAAGGAACGGATGTTACGGCCTTCACGACCGATGATACGTCCTTTCATTTCATCATTAGGGAGGGCAATCGCAGAGACCGTTCTTTCGGTCACGGTGTCTTGAGAATATTTACAAATGGCAAGCGCGAGCATATCTTTAGCTTTCTCTTCCACTTGTTCTTTAGCTTCGTCTTCTTTATTTTTAACGAAGGCAGCGATTTCTTGAGAAATCTTAGATTCCACTCTCGCAAAGAGTTCATCTTTCGCTTCTTGAGTGGACATTTGAGCGACTTTTTCAAGTTCGACGATAATGCTATCGATTTTTTCTTGAAGAAGGGTTTCTTTCTTATCGACGTCTTTTAAACGGCGATTAAGAGTTTCTTCTTTAGCGTCCAAATTGCTCTCTTTTTGAATGAGCGCGGCATCTCTTCTATCGATACCTTGTTCTCTTTGGGCTAATTTGTTTTCTTGGTTCGCGACTTCCATTTTTCTTTCGCGAATTTCTTTGTCGGCTTCTTGTTTCATTTCAAAGATAGCCTGTTTGCCATCAAGTTTAGCGTTTTTGGTAATGTGTTCGGCTTTAATTTCCGCTTCACGAATAATCTTTTTCGCAGTGTTTTCTGCGCGATATTTTCTAAAAACGGGGATGAGGAAAATAACTAGTCCTCCGACTATAAGACCAGCAACACCACAGATGATTGGCAAAGCAATGGCCATCGCATCTACGAGTACGATCATAAAATGGTCCTTTCTATATCAAAATATAGCTAAAAGCTATAATTTACCTAAGTATGCCAAAAAATACGATATATTGACACTTTATATATTTAACAGGCAAGCCTGATAATAAGGTTCTCATATAGAGATCTATAGGTAAACACCTTTCGAGGGGTGCATAATTATTATATCTTTTAAATAAAATTTTTAAAAGAAAAACCGCCACATGAAGTGACGGAATTAGCTTATTCGGCTTTGACACCAGTTTTAATTGCCTCTTTTAATTCTTTTACCACATCTTCGTTGCTTTGAAGATAGGCTTTCGCTTGGTCACGGCCTTGGGCAATCTTGTTGCCTTTATATTCATACCAAGATCCACTCTTTTTCATAAGTCCAAGTTCGACGGCTTTATCAATGATTTCGCCCTCCATGGAGATACCTTCACCATAGATAATATCGATTTCGCATTGTTTGAATGGTGGGGCAACTTTGTTCTTTACCACTTTAACGCGGCAAGAGTTACCAACGATATCAGAACCATTTTTAATGGCGTCCACTCTTCTAATATCGATACGGATAGAAGCGTAGAATTTTAAAGCTCTACCACCCGAAGTTGTTTCAGGATTTCCATACATCACACCAACTTTTTCTCTAAGTTGATTGATGAAGATAACCGCGCAATCTGCTTTATTTAAGATACCAGCGAGTTTTCTCATCGCTTTAGACATAAGTCTAGCTTGAAGACCGACAGAGTTATCGGACATCTCACCATCAAGTTCAGCTTGAGGAACTAAGGCGGCGACACTATCGACAATAATCAAATCGATAGCTTTGGAAGATGCGAGCATCTCAACGATTTCAAGAGCTTGTTCTCCACTATCTGGTTGAGAAAGGATTAATTCATCAATGTTGACCCCTAAGTTTTTCGCATAAACTGGATCAATCGCGTGTTCCGCATCAACGAATGCCGCGCGTCCACCTTGCTTTTGGCATTCCGCAATCGCGTGTAAAGCAAGTGTAGTTTTACCTGAGGATTCAGGACCATAGATTTCGACGATACGTCCTTTTGGATATCCCCCAACACCGAGGACATCATCAATTAATAAAGAGCCGCTAGGAATGACATCGACATCGACTGGATTACGATTTCCAAGTTTCATAACCGCGCCTTTGCCATAGAGTTTTTGAATCTCTTTTAACGTTTCTTCTAAGGCGACATCTTTATCAATAATTTGTTCGTTATTTTGTTTAGCCATAAAAAGACCCCCTCAATATATAAATAGTGAATTTTTTCTAATTTTCGTAAAATTAATTATATTTTTTTAACATTTCTTCGAGGAAAACGTATCCAGCTTCAAGAGCATTCTTACGAATGGTTTCTCTATCACCTTGGAAATTAAATCTAATGACTTCAACATTTTGATAAGCACAAACAGCGATATATACTTCACCAACTGGTTTATTTTCCATCGCCTTTGGACCAGCATTTCCTGTAAAGGCAATACAATAATCAACCGCTAATCTTTGAGAACCTAAGGTCGCCATCATTTCGGCGATTTCTTTAGAGACAACTCCAAATTTATCAATGAGATCATAAGGGATTCCAAGAAGACGAACTTTCTCTTCAGTCATATAAGTGACTAATGCACCTTTAAAGAAGTGAGAAGCGCCAGAGACAGAGATAACATCACTGGCAAACATTCCGCCGGTGAATGATTCGACAGAACCTAATGTTCTCCCTTTATCACGAAATAAGGTATTAATGTCTTGAGCGTTCATTATTCTTTCTCCTTGTTGTCTTTGAAGACTTTGATGTTTTGAACAATATAGATAATCCCTGAAATAAGGGACATTGCTGTTGTGATATAAACAGCGAAATCAGTGATATGTAATCCTTGATACCAAGAGGCGTCAAAGTAATAGAATGGGAATCCGTTTAATAAAATTAAAGAGATAGTAACCATCTCAAAGACGGTTTTAAGTTTGCCAAAGATGTTAGCGGCGATAACCACATTCTTTGAAGCGGCGATAAATCTTAAAGCGTCGACAATCACATCTCTCACAATTAATAAAACTCCGCACCAAATGTTAAAAGAAACTACTTGTTCATGGTTATAGGGAGCAAAAAATTGAGGAGCGATTAATAAGATGACTAAAGAATTGATGAGAATCTTATCAGCAATAGGATCTAAAAATTTCCCAAGATTAGTGACTTCGTTATTTTTTCTTGCCAAATAACCATCCAAGAAATCGGTGAAGGCCGCGATGATAAAGACACAAGCGACGATTAAGAAGATGAGATTGATCCCGCTATTACCAAGAAGAGGGGTTTGCAAATCTTTAAAAAAAGATAAAACAAAAAGAGATAACAACGTAATTGCTATTAAGATAATTCTTGAAATCGTAATTTTGTTTGGAGTATTCATCTTTTTAAAGTGAGTATCCGATCTTGTAAGCCATGTTTTGTTTAAGATGATAATTTATCTAGGCAATGCCTGCTTTTTAGGATTCAATTCTCCGTATAAGCCTCCCCTACCAAATTTGGGTTTCTCGCTTGTGGGGTTTACCGCGTTCCACTTTAACATTTCTGTTAAACTCCGTCACTGTGGCACTTTCAGGAAGGCCACCATAGCCTAAGCCTTAGGTCTTCTTCCGCCGTGATGCGCTCCCGCATCCCTAGCGTTATTTTTTCCGCTAGCGCAATCACTACAGGCATCACAGCCTGTGCGAGCATGGACTTTCCTCTGGAATAACCAGCTATCATCCGGATCGGATTTATTTTATTTTAGTGACATCATATCCCTCTTTAAAGAGGAACTTTTCTAAAGCATCAATTCTTTTTAATAACTTCATGTTGTCTTGAGAGACATTTTCAGTGGGTTTTAGATTCCCATAACGTTGATTGAATTTTTCATTCTCAAGTTTTAAAGCTGAATTTTCGTTTTCGAGTCTTTCAATTTTAGCGTTGAGATCATCTACTTCTTTTTTCTTAAGAAGATAATTTGATTCCACGATTTTATAATCCTTTATTACTTGGTCAAGGAAGGTATCAACTTCCAAAGGATTGTATCCAGGAGTAGCCCCATGAAATACTTTTTCTAAAATCGCATTTGAAGACAAAAATAGTTTGACGCTCATAATGTACGGTTAATATTTTATATTAAGATATTGAGCAATTCAATGTTTTTTCTATTTATGTAACAATTAGTATTTGCTATAATTTAAACGTTGTATGGAAAAAGTACTCAAAATATTAAAAGGTCGTTCAAATATTGTCTTCTTCGATTTAGAAGGAACACAAAGAACTCAAGAAATGATTGCGATTGGAGCAGTCTCCGTTTCTTTAAATAAAGATGGAAGCATTAAACACATCAAACCCCCATTTAAAAGATATGTGAGAAGCACCACAAAAGTTGGAGAAATTGTTAAAAACCTCACTGGTATTGACGATCAACTTTTAAGAAATGAAGGTCGTTCCTTCTACGATACGATGGTGGAATTTAAAAAATATGTCGGTCTTAAATGGAAGAAATCTTTATTTGTGACCTATGGCACCAACGATTTAAGAATCTTAAGTCAAACGATTGTTCATAACTTAAAATCACCGTTAGACATTTGCAAACAAATTCAAACAAATTACTGGGACTTTGGTGGTTTTATCAACAATTATGTCAAAGATGACAAATATCAAACTTTATCGTTAATTCATCTATGTGAACTTTATGATTTAGCATTAGCCACTCCACCACACGACCCAGCGGTGGACGCTATCAATCTCGCTAATGTCTATAACGCTTTTCTCACCAAACAAGATATTACCTTAAGAGAATATAAAAAAGTTATCGTCAATAATCCTAAATTCCCCACTTCCGTGAGAGCGGTATTAAAAGAATTAAAGGATGGAGGGAATGTTACTCCAGAATTGTTTGAAGAAGAGATTAAAAAGGAAATTAAATGATTAAATATCCAAACGGAAAAATCTATGATCCTGAGACCAAACAAATTCAAACCTCTAAAGCTCAAAAAACAAGAACTAAATCAAAAGAAGAGGTTTCTTTAAGCGCGGCAAATAGAGGTATGGATTTGGAGCGTGATATCAATTTATCATGCGATTTTTATCGGGAAAAAGATCTCGCTCTAATATATAAAAGACCAACTCCAATCAATGTCGTTAAAGTTGATTATTCAAAAGGGGCTAAAATCATCAATGCTTATTATGAAGAGCAATCCACAACTGACTATAATGGGGTCTATAAGGGAAGATACCTCGACTTTGAAGCCAAGATGACCAAAAGCAAAACCAGCTTTCCTTTAAACAACATCACCAAACATCAAATCACTCATCTTAAAAAAGTGATTCTACAAAATGGAATCGCATTCTTTATTATCGCTTTCTCGACATATGACAAAATCTATTTGTTAGATGCTTCTTTTGTCATTGATTTCTATGAACATGGAGAACGCAAATCCATTCCTTATGAAGTTATTAAACAAGAAGGGATTGAAATAAAAAGAGGGTATTATCCAAGACTCTATTTTTTAGAGGCCATCGATACCCAATATTTTTCTAAATAATGGACTTTTAATAGTCTTTTTTACACAAATCCTTGATTTTACAATCCTCGCAATGAGGATTTTTTGCTAGACAGAAATATCTTCCGAAATGAATCATTTGATGATGAGTTTTGATATATCTTTCTTTAGGGAAAAGTTTCTTGAGTTTGCCCTCAACAGTTAATGGATCATCATCTTTATGAGCTAATTTAAGTCTTTTAGATATTCGACTCACATGGGTATCCACTGGGAGTTCAGGAATCTTAAATATTTCCGCCCGGATGACTCCAGCGGTTTTATTTCCAATCCCTGGAAGCGACATTAAATCATCTTTATCAGAAGGGAGTTTATAGTCAAACCTGGTAATTAATTCATGGACGATGCCTTTTAAGTTTTTCGCTTTATTTTGATATAAACCAATACTCTTAATGATATTTTCGATATCGTTTAAAGAAGCGTTTTCTAATTCATCTAAACTTTGGTATTTAGAAAAAAGAACATCCGTTACTTTATTTACGGATTTATCTGTGGTTTGAGCGGATAGCATGACCGCAATCGCGAGCTCATAATCTTTTGTATAATGAAGTTCGCATCCGACATTTGGAAAAAGTTCATCCAAAAAAGAGGTGATACGATTAATCTTTTCTTTATTTGTCATCTTTGATCCATGGTGTTTTAGCGATACGAATGGTCTCTTCTAAATTCTTGTTCCAATCTTTTCTAATTGGAGTCATTCCATCGGTTTCAACATCATCTCTCGCCATCCATTGAAGAAGAATTTTATCAATACTTCTAAGAGATTTCTTGCCTCTGTTTACCGCTTCTTTACAAGCGTTAATAAGCATCTCATCACTATAACCAAAAGAAATCCATTCTCTGATTTTAGAGAATTCAACAGGAGTGAGATTTCTTTGAAGCAATTCTTCGAATTGGGAATAAATATTGCCAAGACGATCATTTTTATCTTCTTTGCTATTTTGTTCTAAATCAAAAGAGAGTTGGAATTCTTTATATAATTTATTTTTTAAAGGGTTTAAGGTTGTGACTGTCTTTTTGCCTTGAGAGACATATTCAATTAAATCTTTCTTCAGCAAAGAGGCTAATATTTTATCAATTTCTTTAACATCTAAACTCATTTTTAATGAGAGATAATCCGCGGTGATGAATGGATTACCTTGATCGATGAGAAAATCAACAACAAAAATGACCGCGAGTTCATTCTCGTTGAGGCCCAAACGTTTATAGTTATCAATAAGTAAATAACGGAAATCAATAGCTTCAGTAATCATATGTGTTTACTAATTTAACATATCTAATAGATTTGTTATACCAAATTCATCAAAAAGAGGAAAAATCTTTTCTTTCTCCGCGTTGAATTTTCTTAATTCCTGTTTGATTTTTTCAGGATTGAGTTTTTTTAATAATTCAACATTTTGATGCATTGATATTTTTAAAGATTCATCAATCTTAAATGAGAGAAGATAGGAAAAACGAATCGCTCTAAGAATGCGAAGAGGATCCTCCATGATTCTTTTGGTCGGCTCTCCAATCATTTTAAGAACTCCAGTTTGTAAATCATTTAACCCTTGGTGATAATCATAAATATTTTTATTCATATCCATATATAAAGCATTAATCGTAAAATCGCGACGGTTTGAATCCTCTTTTAAATCCTTGGTAAAAGTAATTTTATTAGGGTGACGAGAATCAAAATATTTATCTTCTTTTCTTAGAGTTGTAAGCTCAAATTTATAACCCACAAAATCAATATTTACATTACCGTATTTTGAGAAGGTATAATCGGCATCATCTCCAATAAAAGCCCTTATTTCACTAGGGGTTGCATCGCTTGTTACATCAAGATCTATAATTTCCTTTTTTAATAGATAATCTCTAACACTTCCACCGACAAGAAAAAGTTTATAGCCATGGGCTTGAAATAATAATGACAAATTATTAAAGGCTTCTAATCTATTCATATAAATATGATAAATAAAAAAAGAGACCTTTTAAAGTCTCTAAAACGGAACAAATATATTATATAAATTATTATTTATTGAGTTTTTCTTTAAAATCTTTAGATGGTCTAAAGAGAATTGTGGTAGCCGATTTAATTTGAATCTTGTTGTGCGTTTTAGGATCTGTACCCACGCGTGTTTTGCGTTGTTTAGGGGTTAAGACACCAAAACCACTGATGTTCACTTCTTGGCCATTGCGTAATGCTTCAACAATGTAATCAATTGTCGCGTCAAAGATTTGTCTGGATTCCTTTTTAGAAAGATGCATTTCTTCACTGAGGCGATCGACAAGGTCTTTACGGTTGATTTTTCCCATCAAATAAACCTCCATATTATTATAATTATATGTTAGCAATAACAAACTTTTTATTAAAAGAAATTTTTGAAAAAATTTATATCAAAATTACAATATTTTATTCTCTTCTCGACTTCAAAATTAAATTAATTGGGGTTCCATCAAAATTAAATGTATCTCTTAATCTATTATCTATATATCTTAAATAAGAAAAATGCATAAATTCTTTATTGTTGACGAATAAAACAATAGAAGGTGGGGCCACGGAAACCTGTGAACCATAAAGAATTTTTACTCTCCCTCCATTGAAGTCTGGAGCTTGGTTCATCATTTGTGCATCTTGAAGAACCTGGTTTAAAAGCGAGGTTGAAATTCTCGTATAATAGGCTTCATGAACTTTCTCTAAAGCTTCAAACAAAGAAGGAAGACGAGATTTAGTTTTCGCTGATAAATAAACAATCGGAGCGTAATCCAAAAATTTATATTCATTACGTATTTTTTTAGAAAATTCGGACATCGTATTTTGATCTTTGTTTACCAAATCCCATTTATTCACAACGATGATAATAGCCTTATGTAAATCGGTAGCGTATTGAATAACATGTTTATCTTGGTCAGTGATTCCAGCATCACCATCAATCACTAATAAAACGATTTCGCTGCGTTCAATACTCTTAAGCGCGCGGATAGCAGAATATTTATCGATAGACTCATAAATTTTACCCTTCTTTTTGAGTCCAGCGGTATCGATGACAAGGTAGTTTTTATCCCCTCTTTTAAACGGGGTATCAATAGAATCACGGGTAGTGCCTGAGATATCACTAACGATAACTCTTTCTTGATTTAAGATAGCGTTCACCAAGGATGATTTACCAACATTTGGTCTTCCAATTAAGGAGAAAGTAATAACATCTTCATTGACTGTTTCTTCAACGTTTTTAAGATGCTTAACAACTTCGTTAAGAATATCACCAATACCCACACCATGAGAGCCACTGACAGGATATGGATGTCCTAATCCTAAAGCATAAAATTCACTAGCATTAGAAACATGCATTCCTTCATCAATTTTATTGACCGCGAGAATAATCGGCTTTTTAACTTTATAAAGCATTCTTGCCACCATCTGATCATCAGCGGTAACCCCTACTTGACCATCGGTGACAAAAACTATAACATCAGCTTCTTGAATAGCGATTTCGGCTTGGATACGAATTTGCTTTTGAAAGGGAACATCTTTCAATTCAATGCCACCAGTATCGATAACAGAAAAAGTCACACCATTCCAGGTGCATTGTCCATATAAACGATCTCTTGTAATGCCAGCTTCATCATCGACAATCGCATGTCTTTCGCCTATGAAACGATTAAAAATCGTTGATTTGCCAACATTAGGAGAGCCAACAATCGCAACTATTCCTTTGGGCATTAATTTTTCTCCGCAAGTTTTTTATCAATAATTTCAATAATGGCAGTAACCACTTCTTCGATTGACATATTTGAAGTATCAATTTCAATAGAATCTTCTGCTGGTTTTAAAGGCGCAAATGATCTATGGGAGTCGATATAATCTCTCTTTTTGACATCTTCTTCAATTTCTTCATAAGTACAAGCAATACCCTTAGAAATATTTTCTTCATATCGACGAATAGCTCTTGTTTGAACTGAAGCAATTTGGAAGATTTTGACATCGGCATTAGGAAGAACATAGGTTCCAATATCTCTGCCGTCCATGATAACGGAATCGTGCTCCGCCATCTTTCTTTGAAGAACAACTAAAGCAAGACGAATGTCTTTATAAGAGGCAATATAGGAAACGTTTCCAGAAACATTGGTTTGTCTGATGGCCGAAGAAACATCTTCTCCATTACAAATAACGATATGATTTGGTTTAAGTTCGATTTGAACTTCTGGAATCAAAGCACAACAAGCTTTTTCATCTTGGCAATCCACACCTTTTTTAAGGCAGTACCAAGTAAAAGCGCGATACATCGCCCCTGTATCGATATAGGTATATCCTTTTCTTTCAGCAACTATTTTGGCCACAGTGCTTTTTCCAGCAGCGGCAGGACCATCAATGGCCACAGCAACTTTCTTCATAATATTTCCCCTTTTAATTTTTAAATGCAAATATTGCAAATATGATTAATCCAATCGCGACAAGTCCTAAACCAATTCCGATAAAAATATTGCGGATAAGAGCTTGTTTCTTTTGATGCTCTAAAAGAGCATTTTCTTTTCTTTCTTCCTCTTCTAAAGTCTTATAGACTTCTTTGATTGGAAGGGTAGAACTAGTCATAAAAGTATTAGAAATCCCTTCTTTTGCACTTTTATAAACGGGATCACCTTCACTGATGAGTTTGGCTCTATAGCCTTTATATTTTTCAACTCGTGTATTGCTCATATCATTTAATATTCTAATTAAATTAGAAATAGATAACTAGCAAAGATTTAAAAAAATATATGTTATTGAAAACAACAAAGATAATTAAGTAAAATAAAAATACCTATAGGAGGCAAACCATGGCTCGTAAAAAATTAAAAATTGATGCTTCTCTTTGCATCGGTTGTGGGGCGTGCGTTGGCACATACCCAGAAGACATCCAATTCAACGACAATGGCCAAGCTGAATTAATCAGTGGCGAAGCTGAAGAAGATGCACTCGAAATTTGCCCAGTTGGCGCAATTCAAGCCGAATAATTAATTAAAGAAGTTGGATATCGCGAATCCAACTTTTTTATTTTGCTAAAGCATTTGAGGCCCTGTCTATAATCGAGTGGGTCTTTTTATATAAAAGCATAGTGAGAATTATAATAATAACATCTTTGAATGCGTTGAACGGTAAAGCTATAAACAAGAAAAAATCCCACCCTAAAGATTTGACCATTGGATTTGCCATATGACTCATCGCGATAATTGCTTGTTTAGGGAATCCCATCACAAAGATATAGAAATCTAAAATAATAAATGTTGTGACAAATCCAGAAACCACAAGTTGGACCGCCATCGCCACCAATAAACCAATTAGAGCGCCTTTAATTGAACGATTCTTCTTATAAAAAAGAGAGGAAATAACCACAATGATACTGCCATAAATGAAATCAGTTAATTCTCCGACACATAAAGAAGAGGTAAAAGGTAATTTAATAATTGTTTTAATTAAAATAACTAAAAAACCACAGAATGGTCCATATGCAAATCCAGCGATCATCGCTGGGATTTCATCAAAATGAATTTCTAAAAAACTTGGAAAAAAGGGAACCGCGAATTTTAAATAAGGAATGATATATAATAGAGCGCTGATTCCTGAAAAAAGAGCAACTCTTGTAATTAGTTTGGTGGTAAAAATATTTCTTTTTAAGAAAAGTTTAGAAAGCAAAAATGATCCAAGGATACCAATGGCAACAATAGAAATAATAAATCTAACTAAATCTGTTTTACCCATAAAAATAAAAAGCCCATGACAACAGGGCTTTAAAAAAGCTTCTCTCATCCAGACTATACTGTCGCCACCTGAATTTCACAGGTTCCTGCTTTCGCTCGCGGGGTATACCGCCGGTCACGGGATTTAACCGTTGCCCTGAAGTAACTATATTATAATCAAAGATTATTCAATATGCATTAATTTTAACGATTTTTATCAATAATTTCTCTCGCTAGCGATTTAAAGGCTAAAGCGCCAATGGAGTTTGGTCGATATGAAGTTACCGGCATTCCTAAGGAGATGCTTTCAACTATTGAGGTGTTTCTTGGAATCTCTGTTAAAAAGACATTTTCCTTAAAAAGAGACCGAATTTGCGAGCAAATTTCTAGATTTACTTTATTTTTCTTGTCAAACATGGTGATGAGAAAACCTTCAATTGAGAGATCGATATTCGCCTCGTTTTGAATGTTAGAAATCAACCCTAGCATCTGACTGATTGATTCAAAAGCAAAGGCCTCGCATTGAAATGGAATGATGACACTATTAGAAGCTGCCAAACAATTACAGGTCAAAAAACCTAATGATGGAGGACAATCAATAATGAGATAATCATAATCGTCTTTGATAGATAAAATCTTTTCTTTCAAAAGAAGATATTGTCCTTCTTCATTTTTTCTAAGTTCTTCGATTGAAGATAAAGAAAACTTAGAGGGTAAAAGATCGATATTCATAATTTTTGTTTTAACAATGGCTTTGTTGATATTAAGTCCATTTGATAAAACATCAAAAATAGATGTCTCCACTAAAGTGGTGTCAAAACCAAAACCTCTCGAGGCATTTCCAGATGGATCCATATCCACAAGAAGAATCCTTTTATTATATGAAGCTAATCCTGCGCAGATATTAATTGCGCTTGTAGTTTTACTTACTCCACCTTTTTGGGAGGCAATAGCGATAATCTTTCCCATTAAAGTGGCCTCTTTTTGATTATCCCATATTGACGAGGATATTTATTAGATGTTTCTTTATTTTTTTTGATAATCAAAATGTGTCTTTCTTCTTTTGATTCAGGAAGAATATATTTGTAATCTTGGATTGTATCCAAAGAAAGAATTTTGAGAGCGTTTCCACTTTCTTTAATTTCTTCATCAACATTTGGACCTTTCATAGCGATAAAATATCCACCTACTTTTAAAATAGGAGCGATTAATTCCAATAATATATTTAATGAAGAAACCGCTCTTGCATAAGCAAAATCAAATGATTCTCTATTTTTTAAAGCAAAATCTTCAATTCTCTCATTGGAAAAAGAAATATGATAATCTCTTTCTTTCGCATAATTAGATAAATAATTAATCTTTTTAGTGGTTGAATCTAATAAAGTTAAATCCATTTTAGGACCTAAGATATATAAGACCATTCCTGGAAAACCTGCCCCTGTTCCGACATCGATAACTTTTTTATTTTCTAAATTGATATTAATTAGACCTAATGCAGAATCTAAAATCATCTTTTCATAAAAAGAATCTTTATCTTTGATTGCAGTGAGATTAAAAGTCTCATTTGTTTTTAAGGTCGTGTCCACTAAATGTTCAAGATTAGAAAGTTGTTCTTCACTAAACCGAAGATTAAAAGACTCTAAAGCAATTCTTAAAGATTCTTTATTCATGATGTCTTAACTTTCTTATATTTAATATTAACATTGAAATATCGGAAGGATTAACTCCTGAAATACGGGAGGCTTGTCCGATAGTAAGAGGTCTAAACATATCTAATTTTTGACGTGCTTCTAACGCAAGTCCATCCATGTGGAGATAATCGATGTTTTGAGGAATTAATAATTCTTCAAGGCGTTGCATATTTTTTGCTTCTTTTTGTTGTTTGGCGATATAGCCTTCATATTTGACCATAATTTCAAGTTGGTTAATCGCTGTTTCATCTAAATCAACATCTTTAAGCTCTGGAATAAAATCTCGAATACCTAAAAAGGTAACGGTTGGTCTTTTTAATAATTCTGCTGCTAAAACTCCACCTTTAAGTTCATTAAAGCCTAAAGAGGAAAGATATTCTTCCACTTCTTTGGACTTTCCTAGATGCGTGCTATTTAAGATATCATAGGCTTTTTGAATGTTATTTTTCTTATTAAGAAAATTTTGATATCTTTCTTCTTTAATCAAACCAATCTCATGACCAATCTCAGACAATCTCAAATCAGCGTTATCATGCCTCATTAATAATCGAAATTCCGCGCGAGAAGAAAGTAATCTATAGGGTTCATTGGTTCCTTTGGTCACTAAATCATCAATCATAACCCCAATATAACTTTGGTCACGTCGTAAGATTAAGGGGTCTTTCTTTTGAATCTTTAAAACAGCATTGATTCCAGCGAGTAAACCAAGACCTGCGGCTTCTTCATAACCAGAAGTCCCGCATATTTGACCCGCGATATATAATCCAGGCCATTTTTTAAGTTCTAATGTTGGGCCATATTCATGTGTTTGAATAGCGTCATATTCAATGGCATAAGCATATTTTAAAATAACCGCATTTTCAAAACCGGGCAGAGAATGAACCATTAAATCTTGAATTTCTCTCGACATCGAGGTTGAAAAACCTTGAACATAAATGGAATCAGTGAATCTTGATTCAGGTTCTAAAAATAATTGATGTCGATCTTTATCTGGGAAATTGATTAATTTAGATTCGATTGATGGGCAATAACGTGGCCCCGTTCCCGTAATGAGACCATTAAATAAAGCCGTATCATTTAAATGTTCGCGAATAATTTGATGAGTTTCAGGAGTGGTATATATCAACCAACAAAGTTCTTGTTTATCTACAGGAATAAAATCCTTAGTTTCATAAGAAAAAGAAAGATTGCCAGGTGTACCAGGTTGAGGAAGAGCTTTTGAAAAATCAATAGAATCTCTTCTCACCCTAGGAGGAGTGCCTGTCTTTAGACGGTAAATATCAATACCCATTTCTTTAAGATATGGAGATAAACCAAAACAGGAACGTTCACCATCAGGGCCTTCCACTAAAGATTCAGTGCCGCGAATCACTCTGCTATCAAGATACGTGCCGGTTGTTAATATAACAGCGTCTGCAGTAATCTCTTCTCCACTTTCAAGTTTGACACCATAAACATGTTTATCATCATGAAGTAAAGAAACAACCATTCCATCTTTATAAGTCAGGTTTTCTTGCTTCTTAACAGCTTTCTTCCACTCTTCAGGATAACCAATTTTATCTTGTTGTGCTCTTAAACATTGAACACCAGGACCTTTGCCAGTATTAAGCATCTTCATTTGAAGGTAATTGATATCTGCAATTTTACCCATCATTCCGCCTAAAGCATCAATCTCTCTAACAACGATTCCTTTGGCGCTTCCACCGATTGATGGATTACATGGCATATTGCCGATTTTATCTAGATTTAACGACAAAAGTAGGGTTTTTTCACCCATATTTGCACTTGCGAAGGCCGCTTCTAGACCGGCATGACCACCACCAACAACAATGACTGAGTAGTCTTTCATTTTAACCGACACTACCCTCCATATCCATCTTGATTAATTGATTGAGTTCAACCGCATATTCCATCGGTAATTCCTTAGCGAATGGCTCGATAAATCCCATGATAATCATCTGGGTTGCTTCGCTTTCTTTAAGCCCACGAGACATTAAATAAAAGAGTTGATCTTCATTGATTTTACTAACGGTGGCCTCGTGTTCAATAAATGATTCGTTATTATAAACTTCGTTCTTTGGATAAGTATCACTGTTTGAAAGGTTATCCAAAATAAGAGTGTCACATTCAATATGACTACGACTGTTTTTAGCCTTGTTTAATAATCTAACAGTTCCACGATAATTCGCAGTTCCACCATTCTTGACAATTGATTTTGAAATAATTCTGGAAGAAGTATTTGGTGCTTCATGAATCATTCTTGCCCCGTTATCTTGAAATTGATTTCGACCGGCAACCGCAATGGAAATAGCAGTGCCTTTGGCCCCTTCACCTTTTAAGATACAGGCTGGATATTTCATGTTCTTATAAGAACCAATATTACCATCCACCCATTCCATCGTTCCATTTTCAAAAACCGCGGCTCTTTGGGTCACCATATTGATAATATTTGTCGACCAGTTTTGAATTGTCGTATAACGACATTTTGCATCTTTTAAAACAACAATCTCTACGACTGCTGCGTGTAAAGAATCTTTAGAATATGCAGGAGCGGTACAACCTTCCACAAAGTGGACACTTGCTCCTTCATCGACCACAATTAAAGTTCTTTCAAATTGACCCGTTTTTTCATTGTTAATTCTAAAATATGATTGAAGTGGCTTATCAAGATGCACTCCTTTTGGAACATAGATAAAGGATCCACCAGACCAAACCGCGCTATTTAAAGCGGAGAATTTATTATCAGCAATTGGAACAACGCTACCAAAATATTTCTTATAAAGTTCTGGATAGAGTTTTAATCCCATTTCAGTGGAAACAAAAACAACGCCTTTATCTTCAATCTCTTTAAGCATATTGTGATAAACCATCTCGGATTCATACTGAGTATTAACTCCAGAAAGGAATTTTTGTTCAGCTTCAGGAATACCAAGTTTATTAAAGGTATTTTTAACGGTTTCTGGAACATCATCCCAACTTTGAGCGTCTTTATCACTCACTCTTGTATAATAGGTATAAGAATCAAAATCCACATCATCCATATTTGGGCCATAAGAAGGCATCTTCAAAGAATTAAAAGCTTTTAAAGCTTTCAAACGGAATTCAAGCATCCAATCAGGTTCGTTCTTAATCTTAGAAATGGTCCTGACCACTTCTTCAGAAAGACCCTTACCAGTGTTCATAATTGAAACATCTTGGTCTTTAAATCCGTACTTTCTTTGTTGTTCTTCTTGAAATTTAATCTTATCACTCATTTTATTTATTCTCGTCTTTAATAATGGAGTCGATGGCTCTCCAACCAATAGTCGCACATCTAATACGGGCGGCTTGTTTCGAAGTATTAACAAAAGCATTAGCTTCTTCTAAAGCTTCTTCATCAAAATGTTCTTCATGCATCATATGCATAAATTGTTCGATTAAATAATTAGCTTCCTCTTTATTTTTGCCAATGATTAATTCACACATCACGTCAGTGGACGCGGTTGAAATTGTGCATCCAATCCCTGTAAAACAGGCATCAACGATAACATCGTTATCAAATTTGACAAAAACATCAATGTCATCGATGCAGTTATCAGAATGCATATGGATTCTTTGATAGCTATCATCTTTTGGGGCAACTTTATGGATGGGGTTAGAATAATGATCCATAATAATCGCTCTCATCATTTCGTTAGTCATTGAAATAGGCATCAAGAATATCTCCTCCATTTCTAAGTGCTTCCACAAAAGCATCAATATCTCCTTTATTCGTATATAAAGCAATCGACATACGGACAGTCGCTGGGGTTTCTAAAAAACCATTTAAAATTTTCGCACAATGTTGTCCGCTTCTAACCGCAATACCTTTTGAATTTAATAAGGTTGCTTCATCTTGAGCAAAAACTCCTTTGACATTAAAGGTAATCATGCTTCCTTCAGCGTTTTTATTATACATAATAACATTATCTAATTTTTCTAATTCGTTAATCGCATATTCGCGAAGTTCTCTTTCGTGTAGATGAATGTTATCAATGCCAAGTTCATCAATGAAATTAATCGCAGCTTTAAACCCCATAATCCCGGCAAGATTTAAAGTTCCGGATTCAAATTTGACTGGTGCTTCTAAATATTCAACATCTCCATTTGTGTCAAATGTGATATTCATTCCCCCACCAGAGAATAAAGGATCCATCTTTTCTAAAAGTTCATATTTTCCAATTAAGGCCCCAACTCCAGTTGGCCCACACATCTTATGAGAAGAGAAAGCGAGAAAATCAATATCCCAATCTTTAAAGTTTGTTTTAATATGTGGCACTGATTGGGCTCCATCAACCACCATAATAGCCCCAACTTCATGAGCAGCTTTGGCAATGCCTTTGACATCAATCATGAATCCCATGACATTGCCGATATGCGCCAATGAGACAATCTTAGTGTTTTTATTTAATGCTTTCTTGACATTTTCAAGAGTCACTCTACCTTCTTTATCAAGAGGCACAAATGATAATTTTGCTCCTTTTAAAGAGGCAACTTTATACCATGGTAGCAAATTAGAGGCGTGTTCGGCTTCCGAAAGAAGGATTTCATCACCCTCTTTTAAGAATTTCATGCCATAACACCACGCGACAAGGTTTATAGACATTGTTGTTCCACTTGTAAAAACGACTTCATTTACATCGCAATTTACAAAATTGGCAACCGCTTTTCTGGCCTCTAATAATTCTTGGTCCATATTGTAGCAAAGATCATAGTCTCCACGATGGGAATTAGAGGTCTCTTCGCGATAATATTTATCAAGCGCGTCAATCACGCATGTAGGTTTAAAAGTAGTCGATGAATTATCAAGGAACACTAAAGGTTTTCCTTGCATCGTTTTTTGAGGATTTAACATCGGAAAGAGTTTGCGAATTTCATCTACTTTATACATTTACATCCTCTCCTTAATTAATTTTTGAATTTCTTTTTGAGCCTTTTCATCAAACTTTGAAATGATAGGATTAAAATATCCTAAAGTGATAAGGTTTTTGGCCATTTCTTCACTGATACCACGAGATGTGAGGTAGAAAACTTCGTTCTCGTTCAAGGTTCCCACACTGGTGGCGTGTGAAGCGCTAATATCATTCTCAGAAATTTTCAAAATAGGCATAGATTTAGCCTTTGCTTCATCGTCGAACAAAACAGTTTTAGCAACTTGTCTAGTCGAAGACCCAATCGCTCCATTTTTAATATCACTAATACCATCAAAGACAAGTCGAGAACTATCTTTTGCGATGCCATAATTCTCGCTTAAAGCATAGGTATTTCGATAATAGTGATTAATATAAACATCAAATTCTTTATTGTCGTTTTCTCTCGCTAAAGAAGCAAGTTTCCATGTAGCTTTAGAACCTTCTCCATTAAGATCAATAGTCACTAATGTTTTGTTTGTTTTTTCCATAAAATCGAGGAAAAAGCACCCAATTTCCGCATCTTTTTCTAAAATTATGTGAACATTTAAAGTGGGAACAACTTCGGTGAGAAGTCCAAAAAGTTGAACTTTAGCACCTTGTAAAAGTCTAAAACAAATATTGTTAAAATCATCACTTATGAAATCCCCAAAAGAAATTGAAATGACACTATTTTCTTTAATAAAAATATTTAAAGTTTCATCGTCATCAATAAAAGCAAAAGAATCATCATTCATTGACATGATGTCATAATCTTTATCATTGAATTGTTTTAAATATTGGGAGAAATTCATATTTATTTAATAGCTTCTTTAACACCGCAAGAACCAAGCGAAGTTGCATTCATTTCTTTTTCTTCTTTTTCAATATCAATACCATATTCGATCTTGAGGAATTCGTATCCTTCTTTATCAATCTTACTGATTAAATCAGGGCCACCTTCAAGAACGATTTTGCCATCAATCATGACCGCCGAACGGTCGGCTTTAACAATTTCAAAAAGTCTCGCATAGTGAGAAATTACAAGGAATCCATGACCTTTATCTTTTTCTTTGTTAATGGCTTTTGCAACAACATTAATAGCATCAACATCTAAGCCAGAATCGATTTCATCAAGCATAGATATTTTTGGTTCAAGTAGGATAAGTTGCAATATCTCATTTCTCTTCTTTTCTCCGCCTGAAAAACCTTCGTTGAGAGAGCGGGTTGCAAGGTCAAAAGGCATGTCTAATTCTTTGGTTGCTGCGTCTAACATTTTATAGAATTTATAAGTCGAAACAGGTTTGTCCAAACGAGCGTTTAAAGCGACTCTTAAAAAATCAGAATTATTCACTCCAGGAACTTCACTTGGATATTGCATTCCGAAGAATAAACCAGCTTTTGCTCTTTGATCTGGAGACATTTCTAAAATATTTAGATCATCTAAAAAGATGGATCCAGAGACCACCTTGTATCTTGGATGACCCATAATGACATTTAATAAAGTAGACTTTCCATGTCCGTTTCTACCCAAAAGGGCCACTGTTTCACCTTCATTGACCGTAAGATTCAATCCTTTAAGAATCATCTTGCCTTCAACTTCAGCATATAAATCTTTAATTCGTAATGTTGACATACCTTTACCTCAACCTTAGTTATTTTATAGAGGGTTACCTATATTTACAAATGAAATGCTCAAAATCAATAAATAGGATAAGAAAAGGGTCCTGTTTTTGCCTCACGCGTATATGTAAATTTGATATTTTTGATATTTTTTAAAAAATATTATTGAAAAGAATATCGCAGGTCTATACAATAATAACGCTATTCATTTTTTAAGGAGGAAGAAGAATAATGAAGAAAAGTAAACTATCAGTTAGTTTAGTTACTGCTTTCATTGCTTCACTTGCTATGACTTCCTGCGGGAAGGTCACCTCTAATGAGAAAGCCGTTGTAACATTCAAAGGATATGACGGACAAGAAGTAGATGTATTAACCGATAGCGTCTACTATGATTACTTAAAAACCTCTGCAGGTATTGGAAAGATTTATGATGCCATGCTTGAAGTTCTTGTTCGTTATGAATTCCAAAACGATAACAGCAAGCTCAAAGAGGTTTCTCAAAGCGGTGAAACCACAAAGAGAAGTTATTCTCAAATTCAACAAGATGCCAAAAACGAAATCGCTGGCTTAAAGAAAGAAGCCAAAAATAAAGGTGGCAACTATAAAGAAGAATGGGAAAAAGTTCTCGAAAACCACGGAGTTGAAAACGAAAAAGAACTCTTACAAAAATTAATTTATCAATCCGAAGAAGAAGAAATTAAAGATTGGTACTTCAGAGTTAACAAAGAAGATTTATTAAAGGAATATATCGGCTTAACTCAAACAGATAAAGCCGCTTCAAAATTCCCATATCACATCAGACATATCCTTACCAGTGTCTCTGGTGGTGAATCCAGCTTCTATAATGGAACTATTACTTCTAATGAAGCCCTTAGCTTATATACAGTTGTTAAGGCTTTATTCGATGGCAAATCCACCTTTGGTGAAATTGCTCACGACTTAAGTGGTGATTCCGGAAGTGCGGAAAAATATGGTTCTGTCGGCATCATGGATACAAGTACTTCATTCGTCAACGAATTCAAACTTGGTATCTATGCTTATGATGCGATCTATTCTCAAAATACCACAAGCGAAATCCAAGACTTATCTGAAGGACTTGGATTAACTGGTGACTTCCTTGACACCGATTCTGAAGGTAATGGTTTAAACAAACAAAAGACCGTTACTGAAAAATTAAATGAAATTGGTTTAGGCTATGTCCCATATAACGCTTTCGTTAAAATTAACGAATTACGTGAAGACACCACCGATTCCACCGGTAAAGAAGTCAACGAAGGTAATGAACATTATTATCCAAGAAACATTTATTGGAATAAATATCTCAACAGACACAATGTCTTTGTCATTACCAACAACGTTTTACCAGAAGGTAGTTATAATGGTGAAATTACTGCCACAACAGATGTTGATACCAGCCTTCCATTATTAGGTGCTGATTCCACAAAGACTGGTTTCCGTCATCTTGATAACATCTCTTTAGCGGCAAACCAAGGTATCTTAACCGATGAATTAGGCCGTCCAATCATCGCCGTTCGTTCACAACACGGTATTCACTTCATGATTTTAGAAAAGGCTATTACCGACTCCGATTTACAAGCTTACTACAATCCTGATGCTTTAATCCCAGGTGATGAAGGCTATGACTCTAGTGTCAAAACATATGTTACATATGAAAACACCACTAATAAATCTGTCTACAAAGATAGAGCAGAAGAATTAAAGAACACCATCAAGAACTTCGATTCAACATATAGCTATCGTTTATACGAATACTTTGTTGAAGAAGAAGGTGAAAACATTGAATTCCTTTCCAACGATAATATCAATTTAGAAGAATTAGTCGCAAACTACATTGCTTCTCAAAGAGAATATAATCTTTGGAATGCTGCAGAAACCATGAATAGCAGTTGGAGATCCTATCTCGAACTTATCACCATTCAAGAAGCAAACCGTACTGAAGAACGTCTCATTCCTGAGATGTGTGCCTTAAAATTCAAAGACGCCAGTACTGATCCCGCATTTGCGAAAGAAGGAGCTTGCTACTATGCAAAATAAAATTAAACTCTTAGTCTTAGGTGCAGCTTCCTTATTAACCTTAAGCGCATGCTCCGAAATCATCGCTAAGCCAACCGGCTATAAAGACGACAAAGTGATGAATGTCGACGATGATCTTTATAACAACCTTATGTCTATCATCTATGATGATATTCATGAAAACAACGTCGCAAGTCAAACCTTAGAAAAAGTTCTTTATCAATACGCTGTCAGCATCTTTGGTCCTTACGATCAATATGTCAAAGGATATAAAGATGGTGATGACACCTTATTCACCGTCAAAGATGGAACCAATGTCGATGACTTTGTTAAAGGTCATAAAGCTTATTGGACCGTCAACGATGATGGCAAACGTGTTGATGATGAAGGTACAGAAGTCGCCGAAGATGCCAATGCATCTCAAAGCGAAAAAGACCGCGTTAAAGAACGTTTCAACAACATCGAAAAGAGAGTGGCGAAAAAAATGTATCAAGACATCTCTGGTGGTTCCTATTCCGATAGAAGCATCTTCAGAGAAGAAAAATACTTAATGAGCTTAAGAAATAACTTAGAAAAAGTTAATTCTCCAGCGACCGTCACCACCTATACAGGATTACTTGATCCTGCCATCGAAGATGTTGATGTCTTCAACGCCGGAATCTTAAATAAGGGATATTACTGGGGTTTATACTCCGATGGTAATAACACTTATGTTGAAGATAAAATTGTTCCACAAATCTATAAAGAAATGCTCGTCGAACAATATATCTTAGATGAACAATATAATACTTTAGGACGTAGCTATGCTCGTAAAGTGAATATTGTCTCCATCAAAACAAACAACGAATACCCACTCGCAGCCCGTTACTTAGTCAACCAATTCGTCAATGATTATATCCTTGCCGAACCAAATGGTAATAACACTGTTAATCTTGATACCTTAAAGATTTTAAGTAACGCTTGGAAAGGTGCGGACTTAAGCGCCGAAGAAGAAGCTCTTCTCGTCGCTTCTAACGGCTTCGAATATGATTCCACCAATGATTATTACAAAGGCACCGAATATGGTGACATGATGGAAGATTATCTCAAAATTAAAGATGATCCTCAATTAAGTGACACTTCTGTTGAAAGCGATTTCACCGGTGGCGGAACTTACACCAAAGAAGTTGGAAAAGAACTCAAAGAGAGAGAAATCTACTTAAGAGACCACACCGAAACCGGTTGGTACATCAAAGATGGTGGCTTAACCAACTTACCAGATAGCCTTCGTTCCCGTTTATTCAACGTTGGTGTCGCCAATGCCTTAACCGAAAAAGCTGATTTAGAAGCTCAAGCGGATCGTTGGCAAGGAGAAGCTGGTAACTACACCTATGCCAAACCTGTAAACGAATCACCATACGTCGCCAGAATTAACGGAGCCTACTTCCTTAAGACTGAAACCACTGAAAGTGGTTCTGCTGATAGAGATATGGTCTTCTACGATAAAGATGGTTCAACCTTCTACATCGTCCAAATCTTAGAAGCCGCTTCCTCCAGTAAGCTCTCCAAGATTAACGAAAACCGTTATTCTGTCACAAGACCAGACGATGCTGAAACCTTCGTCATGGAAATCTGTGAAGTCGTCGCTGAAAAAGATACCTATGAAACCTTATCCACCAAACATTGGTTAGATAAAGCTGGTATTCTCTATCACGACCAAGTCGTCTACAATTACTTCAAGACAAATTATCCAGAATTATTTGATTAATAATTCTTAAGAGCGAGTAACCCTCGCTCTTTTGTTTTGTGATATAATATTTTTATCGAGGTACTTAATTATGAGTCAAGATGATGTTTTTTGTAAAATCATTCGTGGAGAAATTCCATGTTATAAAATCTTTGAAGACCAAGATGTCTTAGCCTTCTTAGATATCTCTCAAGTCACAAAAGGACATGTTCTCGTCATTCCTAAAGAGCATTACGATAACTTTTTAGCGGCCCCTCAAGAAGTCATCCATAAGGTGATGGATGTCGCTCAAAGAATTGGACAAGTCCAAATCCAAATGTTAGGAGCGAAAGGTGTCAACATTCTCACTAACTGCTATGAAGCCGCGGGACAAAGTGTTAATCACTTCCATGTCCATGTCATCCCTCGTTATGAAAAGGGCGATGGCTTTATTCTTGAGATGAAAGATAACAGCAAAGATCTCAATCTCCCGATGATTGCTAAATCAATCAAAGATCAACTTTAATCAATGAAAAAGGGGCTGTTAAGAAACCTATAAGGTGACTTAGCCCCTTTTAATTTACGTTTTAGACTTAACAAATAAATTGTTAAGAAACCTTTTTC
>CAJOQN010000060.1 GCA_905236535.1 uncultured Bacilli bacterium | reverse complement strand
CAAAACTATAAGTATCACTGGACTCCCCGACAATCGGGGAGTTTTGACATCCGGCCTACTGTCGTTATACGGCTCGGATAAATATAAAGAAAATCTAACCAAGTACATGGCTAGATTACATTATTTGTTAAACAGATAATATTATTATACAAAATTGAAGAAACAATTTGTTTTTTCTTCAATCAATAATAAAATATTGACCGAGGATACATTTATGGAAGAAGTCAGCAATTTTATTAAAACAATCATGGAAAAGGATCTCGCGGAAGGTCGTGTCAAAGAAATTATCACCCGTTTTCCACCTGAACCAAACGCCTATCTTCATATTGGTCACGCGAGAGCGATCGTTAACGATTTTGAATTAGCGAAAGCTTTTGGTGGTTACACGAACTTAAGATTTGATGATACCAATCCAGTCAATGAAGGCGCGGAATATGTCGACGCAATTATCGAGGATTTAAAGTGGCTTGGATACACTCCGAAAAACATCTTCTTTGGCAGTGACTATTTTGATAAAACATACGAAAAAGCCATTCTTTTAATCAAAAAAGGTTTAGCGTATGTCGATGATTTAACTCCAGAACAAATGACTGAATACCGCGGAACTTTAACTGAACCTGGTAAAAATTCTCCATATAGAGATAGAAGTATTGAAGAAAACCTCAAACTCTTTGAAGAGATGAAAGAGGGTAAATACGGAAACGGAGAAAAGACATTAAGAGCAAAAATTGATATGGCTCACCCAAATATGAATATGCGTGATCCTGTCATGTATCGTATCTTGCATGTCACTCATCACCGTCAAGGTAACAAGTGGTGTATCTATCCAATGTATGACTTCGCTCATCCACTTCAAGATGCTTTTGAAGGGGTTACTCATTCTATGTGTTCCTTAGAATATGATAACCATCGTATTTTATATGATTGGTTTGTGGAAAAATGTGAGATGGAACACATCCCACATCAATATGAATTCGGTCGACTCAATATCACAAATACGGTGATGTCTAAAAGATATCTCCGTCAACTTGTGGAAGAAGGATATGTCACTGGGTATGATGACCCTCGTATGCCCACTCTCGTTGGCTTAAAGAGAAAAGGTTTTACCGCGGAAGCTATTAAAAATTTCATCGTCTATACCGGTTTATCAAGAATCAACTCCACGACTGATGCCGATAATTTAGATTATTTCTTAAGAGAAGAACAAAAGATGAAAGCCACTCGTCCAATGGCGATTCTAAACCCTTTAAAAGTGATCATCACCAATTATCCAGAAGGGAAAATTGAATATTGTGACGCTCCGAATAATATGGAAAATGAAGAATTAGGCTCTCGCAAGATTGCCTTTGGCAAATATCTATATATTGAACAAGAAGACTTCATCGAAGAAAAGCCAAACCGTAAATGGAAGAGATTATCTCTTGGAGATGAAGTTCGTCTAATGCACGCCTACTTCATCAAATGTAATGAAGTTATTAAAGATGATAATGGAAACATCATTGAAATCCATTGTACCTATGACCCAGAGACCAAATCTGGAAGTGGGTTTGAAGGAAGAAAACCTAACGGCACGATTCATTATGTTGAAGCCACGACTGCTTTACCTGCCACCTTCAATCTTTATGAACCATTAGTGTTTGATGAAACCGAAGAAACCAAAGGTAAATCTTTCATTGAAAGGCTCAATCCAAATTCTTGGAAAAAAGAAGAAGGATTCGTCGAAGCCTCATTAATCGAGACCAAACCATTAATGAGATATCAATTCATTAGGAACGGATATTATTGTACGGACAAAGAATCCACGAAAGAACATCTCATCTTCAATAGAACTTGTTCTCTTAAATCTTCATTCTCTAAATAGAATGTGATTCTTTCATTAATATCGCCCCAGTTTAATATACTTCATCACTAAACAATCAAATTCATTTAAAGAAGAAGTATATAAAAAGGGGCGTTTTTATAACATAAAAAAATGGAAAAATACTGATTAGTGGTTCAACATGACGATTTCAATTAAGTTGTGTAACAGAACCAGAAAAGCGGCTTCCAAAAGACTCCTAATGAGTGTAAATTGCATCGTTATTGCAATGTATCTGTGTAAAAGAAAAACTTCGACCAATTTATCATTGTATCGAAGTTATGGTTTCATTTTGGTGGATCTGACGAGGATCGAACTCGCTACCTCCTCCAT
>CAJOQN010000059.1 GCA_905236535.1 uncultured Bacilli bacterium | reverse complement strand
TTCGTTCTCCATATCAGTTCTTACATCTAATTCAAATTCATCATCTATAAATTTTAATATTTCATATTTTCTCATTGTAATCATCCCATCCATTATTTATGCTTTAACATATTTTTGATTTAAAATCAATATATCATTAAGAAAAAAGGCTTGGCACATTATGTATCAAACCTATTGTTCTTTAATGGTGCCTCCTGGCGGAATCGGACCACCAATAGATCCTTACCATGGATCCGTTATACCACTTAACTAAGGAGGCGTGCGATTAATAATATACTAAAAGATACTTTTATCTTCAAGTTTTTTATATAAGTTCTTCTCCAAACAAATCGTAGACAAAAATTTCTTTGATTTTTAATTTAACATTATCGCCTTCATGATGCTCTTTTTCACTATGCATATAAATATGACCATCAACATCATCAGGAGCGTTCCAATAAGTTCTAACGAGATAATCATCATTTCTTTTTCCGACAACAATCCCTTCCATCACCTCATCAAAATGTTCCTTATTCTTTCGATAGGACACTCTTTGAGCGGTTTCCATCACTTTCTTAAGACGTTCAGTTTTTATCTTTTCATCGATTTGATTAACAAAGTTATAAGCTTTGGTGCCTTCTTCTTTAGAATAGGTAAAAGCTCCGAGATGATCAAACCCCACCTCTTCGATGAACTGGCAAAGTTTATCGACATCTTCTTCGCTCTCGCCAGGGAATCCCACCATTACCGTCGTTCTTAATACCGCATGAGGAACTCTTTGTTTAATTTTCTGAAAGAGGGATAAGAGGAACTCTTTGTCTCCTCTTCGATTCATATCTTTTAAAATATGAGATTCACTATGTTGAATCGGGATATCAAAATAAGGAGTTAAGCGTTTTTCTTTGGCTATTAAGTCGATTAATTCATCGCTTATCTCATCAGGATATAAATAAAATAAACGAATATATTCAAGTTCTTTAATCTCTAATAGTCCCTTTAAGAGGGTGACAATATTTTGATTTTCTAAATCAATCCCATATTTGGTCGTATCTTGTTCTAAAACGATCACCTCTTTGACTCCCTTTTTAGCAAGTTCTTTAGCTTCTTTAATGATATCCATATATGGACGAGAGACATAAGGACCTCTTATAAGAGGGATTGCGCAGTAGGTGCAGCAATTTGAGCACCCATCTCCAATTCTTAAATAGGCAGAATAGAAAGGTGTGGATAAGACTCTTAAATCATCTCTTAGACCTTTATCATCTTTAGTGTCTAAACCCATCTTTTTTAAGAATTGATTAAAGTGATCATAATCCCTAATAGCGATAAAGGAATCCGCTTCTGGAATCTCTTTTTCTAATTCTTTTTGATATCGCTGGACTAAACAACCAGTGATAATGACTTGTTTATGGTAACTTAAAGCTTCGAAGATATAATCGATGCTCTCCTTTTTGCTAGATTCGATAAAACCACAGGTATTCACGACGATAACATCAGCTTCTTGAAGGTTAGAAGTTATCTCGTATCCGTCATACTTAAATAAACCTAAAATATTCTCGCTATCGACGAGATTTTTTGCGCAGCCTAAAGATATTAAAGAAACCTTTTTCATTATTTACGACGGATAAAACAAATTAAACGATATAAAAGATATAATAACGAGAATCCAAAAAGAAGGAACATCGTGATATTCATCGGAGTGTACGCGGCCTTTGAAAAGAAGTTATAATTCGTGACATATTGAGAGGTAAAGGCCACTAAAAAGGCTAAGGAGATAAGTTCAAAAATTAAAGATATTCTTCTTTGTCTTAGCTCTTTTAAAACAATATATATGACATAAAAGACAATGGCAGCGATGATAAATGATAAACGGACATAAATCATATAGAGGTACTCTCTTTCTATAAGTAGAAATATTATGAATTCTGATAATGATCATGAATGTAATGATAATGGATTCCTCTTTTATCAATAAATTCATCTTTCGGAATTCTTTTTCTGATTCTTAATAATTCATAACCATCCTCTTTGACGGAATGAATAACATAAGGAAGATCCTTTTTATAACTGAAATGAGCAAAAAATAAGATGAGGCTTATAAGGAATAAAACTCCGCTTACTGAAAAGAAAGAAATATAAAAAGCGGGGTGAAAAACGATCGGGTTCGCCTCAGGATAGATGTTTGGAAAGAAATAAAATAAAAGCCCAATCGCTAAGCTTAAGATTCCAAGAAATAAGCATCTCAAAAATGGCAATAAAGTCGATAATCTTTTAGTTCTATAATAACGTTTCTGAAGGATTCTGAAGCACTTCTTTAGTGGGTTATTAATATTGCGCATGAAGGATAATTGGACGTCTTTAGCGTTAATTGGCCTCTCATTTAAAAGGATATAGCCAAATGCTTGGTATAAGGAGAGGTAATCATCTCTTTGATTAGAGGAAACATTAATGTATATCTTTTCCATTTTTTAAAGCTTCCATCTCTTCTTTTATTTGATGACGTTCCTCATAAAAAGAGGCGATATTTTTTTGACCTTTTTTGATTCGAAGAAAGAATAATAAAGAGGTAATCATAAAGATTCCAATCCCCGAGAATAACAAGGAATAGACAAGAGGGTCATGATAAAGCGCTCCGCTTGAAAGAAAATGAGCGATTAAAGCGGAAGTTATCACGAGGATGGCAAGAATCGAAAGGATATAAATATGAATCATCGTTGGATGATATTTCTTGTTCCATTTCTTTTCTTTAATAATCATCTCTTGATAATAAGGGGTCTCAGTCTCTCTTTCAAAAGATAGATTAATCTTATAAGCCTCGAAGTCTTTAGAGACACATTTCCAATCAAAAATCTCCATCGTTTTTAGATATTCATCGACTTCTTCGTTTCTAATCTTTTTGTTTAGATATTCTTTCATATTTTCAATCTTAAACTATTGAATGATACTTTACAAGCACACCCACGTATACATATGTATATATGAAAAGATGTGACCAACAAGTCACATCTCATCACTTTTTAGTTTTTAAACCAGAAGATACGGTTGAAGAAGATAATCCAAATCAAGTCTAAAATCCAACCCACCATTCCTCCAAAGAAAATCCAAAGAATACCAAGGATGAGTTGAAGGATGTTTCCTTTGCTGACGGCAAGAAGAATACGATAAATAGCCCAAATGATATCAATGATTGGTAAGCAGAAAAGGATTTTGACAATTCTTGGACGAGAGTCTAACCAATTAAGAAAGCCTTTCATATTAAATTCCTTTCATAAATATTTTATATATTTTTATTTATTTTTAAATAATATATTTATTTTTACGAAAATGAGATAAAACCTTCCTATTATATAAGGAGGAAGCTGGATATGAATATATCTAAGTCCCTCTTAACACTAGGAAAAAGAGGCCTTTATTTCTCATTTTCATCTTTTTTAATATATTTAATATATTCATATTGAGGAAATTTAAGAGAGACACGCATCATCTCCTGATAACATTCATCTCTTAAATATTCTTTATTCTCGTTAACCCCTAGCTCTTCTTTTGGATAAATGGGTTTTGAGAAGATAATGGTTTGACGTGGTTTTTTAGAATACCAGACTTTTCTCCATGTCGTGGTAATGGGGACAATTGGGGCGTTTAGCATCGCTGGATAATAAAAAGATACGGATTTAAAGGGTCTAATCTTCGTGTAATATGGCCAGATATGAGCCTCAGGATAGATTAAGATATATTCTTTTCTTTTTAAGATATTCTCAGCGATGATCTCTTTAAAATGAAGAAGGTTGTTCGCGTTATCGGGGATTGGCATATATCCTAACGATTTCACTAAAAATTTAGCGATCGGGATTTGAGAGGCATCACTATAACCGATGATGTTGACCTTTTTAGAAAAGATGATTAAAGATTGAAATTTAAAAACATCAGAGATCGCGACATGGTTAGAATAAAAGAAAGCCCCCTTCCTTTTTAAAAGTCTTAAATAACCTTTATTCTTCACTTTTATTCCATGGAATAAACAATAAAAACCTAATATTGGTTTGGCGATAAAATAATATAAAAGGAAATCAAAGAAGCGAATAATCCCTTTTCTTTGATAATTATAATTATTTTTTAAAGGTGGTCTTTTTTTAACCCCATCAATCTCATCAAAATCATCGTTAAGTTCATCGGTGTAATAGATGACTTTACTCTTTTTATATTCTTTTTTCATTTAGATGTTCTTCCTCGCTTTCTTATTCGTGACATTCCCCATGTGTGGGACTTGTTTCCACGTCGTTCTTTTCTCTTTGTGGAATAAGCCATCGATAAAGGCGATGACGATATCAAAATAAATAAAGATATAGAAGAT
>CAJOQN010000058.1 GCA_905236535.1 uncultured Bacilli bacterium | reverse complement strand
TGGATTTTGAAGGATTCGTCGATGGTCAAGCCTTTGAAGGTGGAAAAGCTGAAAATCACGAATTAGAACTCGGCTCTCATTCCTTCGTTCCAGGTTTCGAAGAACAATTAGTGGGACATAAGGCTGGTGATGAATTCGATATTAAAATTACCTTCCCAGAAAACTATGTTGAAAACTTAAAAGGTAAAGAAGCCACCTTCAAAATTAAACTTCACGAAGTGAAAGAAAAACAACTTCCTGAATTAAACGAAGAATTAATCAAAGAATTAAATATTGCTGGCGTTGCCACTTTAGAACAACTTAAAGAACATAAACAAGCGGAACTCGCTCGTCAAAAAGAAGCCGAAGCAAAAAGAAATTATTTCGATCAATTAACCGAAGCCATTGCCAAAGATTCAAAGATTCAAATCCCTGAAGAAATCGTTGATGATCAAGTTGAACACACCCTTCAAGAAATGGTTCAACGTATGCAACAATCCGGTTTAACTTTAGAACAATATCTCCAAATCGTCGGTCAAAGCGAAGAACAACTCCGCGAAAAGATTAAAGTGGATGCCGCAAAAGAAGCCAATACTTACTTCATCTTAAAAGCCGTTGGCGAAAAAGAAAAACTCGTAGTTAGCGAAGAAGAAGTTGAATTCGAACTCGCTAAACTCGCCGATCAATACAAGATGAAAGTTGACGAAATCAAGAAAGCCTTAGAAAAACAAATGGAGAGCTTTAGAAGCAATCTCCAAATGAAGAAAATCGAAGATTTCTTATACGAACATAACAACTAATTAATTATTTCTCAATAAAAGGAGGATCAACTATGCCTGAAAGAACACAAAAATTGGTACTCCCTTTACTTGTCACAAGAGGATTCATTCTCTTCCCAAATTGCCCTCAATATATTGAGGCGGGAAGAGATTTTACTCTTAAAGCCCTCGATGAAAGTAAAGCAAACGCCAATTCTTTAATCCTCATCACCTCACAAAAGAACACCAAAGTCGATGTTCCCGCTTTTGAAGATATTTATCCATTCGGCACTTTGTGCCGTATCATCTCTATCAACAAGAGAGATAACAGTTCAAGAGTGAGAATTGAACCAATCGAAAGAGTGGAACTTACCACCTTCTCAGAAATGGAAGGATATTTTGTCGCGGAAGCGATTGTTAGAACCGTCATCAATAATGATGATGAAACTAATAAAAAGATGCATGATGCTTTATTAAATGAACTTGAGAAAATTCCTCAAGTCTATCGCAACATGCCAAAATCATTCATCTCTCAACTTGAGAGGACAGAGAACTCTGTCGCTTTATGTTATATGCTCGCTGATTATCTTCCAAATTCTATTGAGAAGAAGCAAGAAATGCTTGAAGCTAACACTTTAGATGATCTTTTTGAAAAGACTTTAAAATCAGTTGTCGGCGAAAAAACTCGTGACGAAGTTGATGAAAAGATTCAAAAGATTATCTCTGAAAGTGCGGATAAAGCCCAAAAAGAATATTTTTTACGCGAAAAATTAAAAGCGGTCAAAAAAGAACTCGGGGATGATAACGAAGGCGATCTTGACCCTGATAATATCAGAGAAAAACTTGAAAAGAATCCATATCCTGAATATGTCAAAACCAAGATTAAGTCTGAACTTAAAAAGATGGAGATGATGCCAGGAGGTTCTTTAGAAGCTTCTTTGATTCAATCTTATATCGACATTCTTCTTTCCATCCCATGGTATGAGAAAACCGAAGACGATGAAGATTTAAATCATGTTGAAAAGATTTTAGATGAAGACCATTATGGTCTTGAGAAAGCCAAAAAGAGAATTGTTGAATATCTTGCGGTTAAGAAGTTAACCGGCAATTTAAAATCCCCAATCCTTTGTTTCTATGGCCCTCCAGGATGTGGTAAGACTTCTTTAGGTAGAAGTATCGCTAGAGCGTTAGGCAGAAAATTCTTTAAAGCCTCTTTAGGCGGCATTTCTGACGAAGCGGAAATCAGAGGTCATCGTAGAACTTACGTCGGCTCAATGCCCGGTCGAATCATCAATGGAATGAGAAAAGTCGGAGTTAATAACCCTGTTTTCCTCCTCGATGAAATCGATAAGCTTGCCTCTTCGTATAAAGGCGACCCTGCAAGTGCAATGCTTGAAGTCTTAGACCCCGAGCAAAACTTCGCTTTTAACGATAATTATGTCGAAGAACCATATGATTTAAGCGATGTCTTATTCATCTGTACGGCGAACTATTTAGAAAATGTTCCGGCCCCACTTAGAGACCGTCTTGAATTAATCGAAATTCCTTCTTATACCCAACTCGAGAAAAAAGCGATTGCCAAAGAGCATTTAATCGCCAAACAAATCGAATTAAATGGGTTAAAAAAGAGCCAGGTTTCTTTCACCGATAAAGCCATTGTTTATATCATCCAAAGATATACTTTGGAAGCTGGGGTTCGTGAACTTGAAAGGAAGATTGCCTCCTGCCTTCGAAAAGTCGCGGTTGCAATCGTCAAAGATCCAAGCATCAAGCATGTGAAAATCGATGAAAACAAAGTCCATGAATATTTAGGCAATGAAATCTTTGAAGGTGATAAGAAAGAAAAAGAACCACAGATTGGAGTGGTGACCGGTCTTGCTTATACCTCCTATGGAGGTAGCATCCTCCCAATCGAAGTCAATTACTTCAAAGGTAAGGGTGGATTTGTCCTCACTGGTAAACTCGGTGATGTCATGAAAGAATCATGTGCGATTGCCTTAGACTATGTCAAGAGCAATGCGGAAAAATATAACATCGATCCCGACATCTTCCAAAACAATGATATCCATATCCACGTTCCAGAAGGAGCGATTCCAAAAGATGGTCCAAGCGCGGGTGTTGCGATTACAACAGCGATTATTTCTTGCTTAAGCAAGACATATGTTAATCCCAACGTCGCGATGACTGGTGAAGTGACCCTTAGAGGTCTCGCTTTACCGATCGGCGGACTTCGCGAGAAATCACTCGCTGCCTTAAGAAGTGGAATTAAGACCATCATCGTCCCAAAAGAGAACGAAAAAGATCTTGATGAACTTCCAGAAGAGGTTAAAAAGGAACTCGATATTGTCTTGATGAACAATGTCGATGACGCCCTTAAAGTCGCATTATTAAAAAAATAAGATGATTGATTTTAAAAACATAACCTTTATCAAATCGACCAAAACCTTAAAAGACGCTCCTAAAGGGCGGTATAAAGAAGTTTTAATCGTGGGAAGAAGTAATGCTGGAAAGTCTTCTTTAATCAATGCTTTAAGCGAAAGAAAGTCTTTAGCTTTCACCTCTTCTAAACCAGGGCACACCAAACTTTTAAATTATTATGAGATTGATCATACCTTTTATTTGGTGGACGCTCCAGGATATGGTTATGCGAAAGGAGGAGTGGACCTCTATTCATTATTCGAGGAAGTGATGAATAATTATTTAGAAAATAATATTTATCTCAAACTCGCTTTATTGCTCATCGATTCCCGTAGGGAATTCAATGACAATGATGATGAGATGATGTCCTATTTCCTCAACCATAATATTCAAACCCTCGTCATCATGACAAAGTCTGATAAAATCAATCAAAGTGAAAAGGCCAAAGCCATCAAACACTTAAAAGAAAAAGGAATTGAAAGATATCTTTTCACTTCAATTTCTAACAAGAAATCGATCGAGGATTTAAGAAAAGAAATCGAATTATCACTTAAATCTTAATTTTTAAGAATTAATTGATATAATGATTATGTTCGTTGAATAAGAGGAGTAATCAACCTCTTCTAAATAGAGAGTCGAGGACGGTGGAAGCTCGATTAGAACGTTGATGAAGGTCGCTTAGGAGAACAAAGTATCTCTACTTAACAGAGACCAATGAAGGGCCTTTTATATAATAAAAGGAAATAAGGTGGTACCGCGCTTAATCGGCGTCCTTATAATAGGACGCTTTTTATTTATTTAAGGAGGAAGATGTATGCTTGATAAGCGATATAGTCCAAAAGAAGTTGAACAACAAAAATATGAAAAATGGAAAAAGGAAGGTTATTTCACCGCGGGTGATAAATCTAAACAAGCTTTTTCAATGGTTATTCCTCCTCCAAATGTCACTGGTAAATTACATTTAGGTCACGCCTGGAACACCACAATTCAAGA
>CAJOQN010000057.1 GCA_905236535.1 uncultured Bacilli bacterium | reverse complement strand
GTGGAAACATGGCTGAAATCAGCCTTATAACCGAATTGTTTGACCGCCGCAGCGCTATCACCACCACCACAAACGGTGAAGGCTTTTCCGCTTAAATCTCTAATGGCTTCACAAACGGCTTTCGTGCCAGCTTGGAATTCTTCTTGTTCAAAGACACCCATTGGGCCATTCCAGAAGACCATCTTAGCTTTTTCAATGATGCCTTTAAATAAGGCTGCGCTTTCAGGACCGATATCAACGCCTTCAAAACCTTGAGGAATGTTACCTTTAACGGTCTTGATTTGACGTCCTTCAACTGGTTCAAAACTATCGGTGATGACCGCATCAACAGGAAGGATGATTCTACCTTGAGCTTCTTCTAAACATTTCTTCGCATAATCTAAAGCGCCTTCATCTAAGAAGGAGGAGCCAATTTCTTGACCTTTCGCTTTTGCGAAGGTATAGCTCATCGCCCCACCGATAATGATGTAATCACACTTCTTAAGAAGTGTATCGATAACTTGAATCTTATCAGTGACTTTAAGTCCACCTAATATTGCGACATATGGTCTATCTTCATCTTTAACTTCGACACAACGTGTTAAGGCTAAAACTTCTTTTTCGACGAGGTAACCAACCGCTACTGGTTTGCCTTCGGCTTTTAATAATTCAGGAATGCCATATGTAGAAGCATGGGCTCTATGCGCGCTTCCAAAGGCATCCATCACATAGGCATCACCTAATGAAGCCCAAATCTTGCTTAATTCAGGATCATTCTTTTCTTCACCTTTTTCATAACGAGTATTTTGCATTAACAAGACTTGGCCATCTTTTAATTCTTTAGCTGCCTTTTCAAGTTCTTCACCACGGGTGGCTGGCACAAAAATCACTTCTTGGCCTAATAATTCGCCTAAACGTTTGGCGACTGGAGCCATATTGTTTTTCTTTTTGGCTTCTTCGATAACTTCAGGAGCTTCTTTATGTTTAATCTTGCCTAAATGAGACATTAAGATAACACGAGCCCCTTTACCTAATAATTCCTTAATGGTTGGAAGAGCGGCGACGATTCTATTGTCATCACGGATTTCTCCACCTTTAAGAGGGACATTGAAGTCAACACGAACGATGACTCTTTTGCCTTGAATGTTGTTTAAATCTTTAACAGTTAACATATTATATCCTTTCTATATTATAAATATAGCGCCCGTTAATAGGGCGCTATATGTGATAACTTCACAGGGTATAAGCTACCCAATCAATTTGAAGAATTAATTAACGTAATTCTGCAAAGTATTTGATGGTGCGGACCATTTGAGAAGTGTAGGAATTTTCATTGTCATACCAAGCGACGACTTGGACTTGATATAAACCTTCACTAATCTTGGTGACCATGGTTTGGGTGGCGTCAAATAATGAACCAAATCTCATGCCGACAACATCGCTAGAGACTAATGGTTCTTCGGTATAACCGAAGGAGGCGCTGGATTGTGCTTTCATCGCGGCGTTGATGGCTTCTGGAGTAACATCTTGGCCTTTGACAACAGCAACAAGAATTGTTGTGGAACCAGTGAAAACTGGAACACGTTGAGCCGAACCGATTAATTTTCCGTTTAATTCTGGAATGACTAAGCCGATAGCTTTGGCGGCACCAGTACTATTTGGAACGATGTTGGCAGCACCAGCACGAGCACGACGTAAGTCACCTTTTCTGTGTGGACCATCAAGAATCATTTGGTCACCAGTATAAGCGTGAACAGTGGTCATAATACCAGATTGAATTGGGAATGCATCATTAAGAGCTTTGGCCATTGGGGCTAAGCAGTTGGTGGTGCAGCTGGCCGCAGAGATGATTTGATCATCAGCGGTTAATGTATTTTCGTTGACGGAGAAGACGATGGTCTTGAGGTCTTTTCCTGCTGGAGCAGAAATGACGACTTTTTTAGCACCGGCATCGATGTGAGCTTGTGATTTTTCTTTGGAGGTGTAGAAACCTGTACATTCGAGAACGACATCCACTCCTAATTTACCCCATGGTAAGTTTTGAGCTTTTGGTTCGGCATAGATGGTAATCTCTTTACCATCAACAGTGATTGAACCTGGTTCAAGAACAGTTTTTCCATCTTCCGCGAAAACTGGTTCTTTGGAAGAGACGGTGTGTAAATTTTCACCGAAGACACCAGCATATCCACCTTGGGCGGTGTCATATTTTAATAAATTAGCTAACATCTTTGGGCTGGTTAAATCGTTGATTGCGACGATTTCATAACCTTCGGCACCAAACATTTGTCTGAAGGCTAAACGGCCAATACGACCAAATCCGTTAATTGCAACTTTTACTGACATGTAATAATGTCCTCCTTATTTTGTGCGTATATAGTTTAGACTATATGCTTTATTATTTTCAAGATAAATGAATAGATTTAAATTAAAAAGAGGCATATGCCTCATAATGATTCATTTCCTTCCTTGAAATTGGGCATAATAGGTATTTGTTACAATTTCATTTATGGCATAATTATCTAAAGAACCGTGACAAAATTCTATTTTGTTTAAAAACCATTTGGGTCTCATCTCAAATTCTTTCATTTTTTTATAAGGAAAGAAAAAAGCATAAACGTCCTCTAACTAAACCGTTTTGTTAGATGCAATATAAAGATGGAAGGGGAAATATGGTGTATATCTACCACGATATTCAAATAAAAAATATTTAAAAGCGCTCTTGCAATCAACATAGTACATTGCTATTACATCTTTTAAGGCAATTCTAATAATTACATCTTTTTTATAATTAATGATGACATTGACGTTAGTAAACATACATTTTTTATAAGAAATAATTTTCATAATTCATTACCTTTAAACAATAAACCGAGTAAATCAGTAACTAAATTTCCACTTATCTTATTTTGATTATCGATAAAATCAAAAGCAGGAATATACTCGATAATAAGTTCGGGGCATAGGCCATTATCCGAGGATTGTCGAAGATAAAAGGTCATATTATTATTCCCATTACGATTTAAAGTGAAGGTTTTGTTGTTATTAAAATCTGTTAAGAAAAGATGTGTAATATCAAAATAAATGGAAT
>CAJOQN010000056.1 GCA_905236535.1 uncultured Bacilli bacterium | reverse complement strand
GTTTGTGAACAAGCCGCGAGAAGAAATGCCATGGAAAACGCCACCGATAATGCTGAAGAAATATTAAAAGATCTACAAATTGAATTTAATAAAGCTCGTCAAACAGCAATCACCCAAGAAATAACTGAGATTGTCTCAGCCGCAAATGCGATATAGGAGGACCTATTATGAAGCAAATTATAGTCAAAGGAAAAATCATTCAAGTCGTCGGACCAATCATCGATGTCTCTTTTAAAGATGAACATCTTCCAGAACTTTTAACCGCCTTAAAAATTGATTTAGAAGGTGGTAAATCATTAACCTGCGAAGTTGCTCAACATATCGGTGATGATGTTGTCAGATGCGTCTCCATGGGACCCACTGAAGGATTAGTGAGAGGGATGGATGTCATCTCCACCGAAAATCCTATTACTGTCCCGGTTGGAAGAGAGACTTTAGGACGTATGTTCAATGTTTTAGGCGAACCTATTGATGAACTTGGGGATGAAGTTTTTAAGAATTCTAAGAGAATGTCCATTCACCGCAATCCTCCAAAATTTAAAGATCAATCGGTGAAGAGTGAAATCTTTGAAACTGGAATTAAAGTTATCGATCTTCTCTGCCCATACGTCAGAGGTGGCAAGGTCGGATTATTTGGGGGCGCGGGTGTTGGAAAAACCGTTTTAATCCAAGAATTAATGAGAAATATTGCCTCCGAGAAAAATGGTATTTCGGTCTTTGCAGGCGTCGGAGAGAGAAGCCGTGAAGGTAATGATTTATATGTCGAGATGAAACAAAGCGGAGTTTTAGCAAACACCGCGTTGGTCTTTGGCCAAATGAATGAACCTCCGGGAGCGAGAATGAGAGTGGGACTCACCGGTTTAACACTCGCGGAATATTTCCGTGATAATGAAAACACTGATGTTCTTTTATTCATTGATAATATTTTCCGTTTCACCCAAGCTGGTAGTGAAGTATCCGCCCTTTTAGGCCGTATGCCTTCCGCGGTTGGATATCAACCTACATTAGCAACTGAAATGGGACAGCTTCAAGAGAGAATTACCTCCACCAAAGAAGGCTCGATTACCTCGGTTCAAGCGATTTATGTTCCTGCGGACGATCTTAGTGACCCCGCCCCTGCAACAACCTTCTCACACTTAGATGCTAAGACGGTTTTAGATAGAGGTATTGCTTCTTTAGGTATATTCCCCGCGGTTGATCCATTAGCCTCATCCTCTAATGCTTTGGAACCCGGAGTGGTGGGCGAAGAGCATTATAAAGTCGCTCGTCGTGTCATCGAGATTCTTCAAAGATATAAAGATTTAAGCGATATTATCGCTATCTTAGGTATGGATGAATTAAGCGATGAAGATAAACTCACCGTTAATAGAGCGAGAAAAATTCGTAATTTCCTCTCTCAACCATTCCATGTCGCCACGCAATTTAACGGGATTCCTGGAATCTATGTCAAAGTGGAAGACACCGTTCGTAGCTTTAAAGCCATCTTGGATGGAGAAGTTGATGATCTCCCAGAAGTGAGCTTCTTATATGTCGGAACAATCGAGGATGTTAAAAAGAAAGCCAAAACCTTAGAAATTCAATAATATGAAACAATTTAGAGTGAAGATTATTACCCCATTTGGACAATATTTCGACAATGACGTCGATTATTTAGAGGTGCGCGCGAATCATTCTGTTTTAGGAATTCTTCCTGGTCACGCTCCTTTAGTGTCCACCCTTCTTATTTCTAAGATGCGTATTCGTATTAATAATGCCGTTTTTACCTATGCAATCGGTGGGGGAATCATCTATGTTAAAGAAGATCAGACTATTCTTCTTTTAGACTCCGTGGAAAATGCTTCTGATATCGATATTGACCGCGCTTTAAGAGCTTTAGAAAGAGCAAAAGCCCGTTTAGATGAAAAAGATGAAAGCATCGATGTCGCAAGAGTTTACTCCGCCATTAATCGAGCGACGAACCGTATTAATCTCTACAATGAATTTAATAAAAAGTAAGGACAAGTCCTTACTTATTTTAATAATGCTGAATCGACGAAGAGAATATCTTTATTTAAGTCTTTATTATAATATGTTCGATATTTGAGTTTAGCGTCTTCGTGATTGCTGGTGTCAAGAGTGACAATCTCACCATCGGGGAAGTTAGTGGTAAAATAATTAATCCCCTCCGTCGTGGTCGCAGTATAAAGCGAGAAATCTTTCATAAAAGAACTAACCGCTCCTTTAAAGAAATAACTGCTTGTCAATTTTGTGGAAACGACTTCATCAATAAAGACACCTTTAGAAGCGATTAAGACTCTTGGAGTGACTGTTGCTTCAGGGAAATAGAGTGAATTATACGCTGTTAAAGAATCATAATCATTATTCTTTTCAATATTATAAGCATAGATCGTGTAAGAATTATTTTTTAAATAATTAGACCAATTCTCTGAACAATCATGACACGCTGAACAATTGGTGGCGTGGAAATATAAAATGAAAGTCGCTTCACTCTCACATAGATTGATTAATTGAGCGGCGTTCACATTAACAAAAAGATAATCACTATATTTAGCGGCGTCATCTTGGTACATCATCACTTCCAGGCTCTTACTGACATAAATAGCGTGTTTATTTTTAGCACATGAGGTCAATAATAATGGGAGGATTCCAATTAACAAAACTTTGTTGAACTTTTTCATTTCTTTAATACTTTATCATATTTGTATATTTTTACAAATTGTGATAGTGTGATAACCTAATAAAGGAGGTAGATATATGCATCCATGGCACGATGTTGCTCCTGAAAGAGTAACCCCTGAATCCTTTTTAGTGTTAATTGAAATCTCAAAAGGTTCAAAAAATAAATATGAATTAGATAAAGAAACTGGTCATTTGATTTTAGACCGCGTTTTATATACCTCAACCATCTACCCACAAAATTATGGTTTTATTCCCCGGACCTTTGGTAAGGATTATGATCCCCTTGATGTTTTAGTCCTTTGTAGTGAACCAATCCTCCCAATGTCCTTTGTAAACGCCAAACCCATTGGAGTGATGGCGATGACCGATGCGGGACTTGAAGATGAAAAGATTATCGCGGTCGCGATTAATGATCCATTTTATTCCTGTTATAACGATATCTCCGAGATTCCCACTCACATCATGGATGAGATTAAACATTTCTTCTCGGTTTATAAAACTTTAGAAGGAAAAGAAACAGCGATTGAAACCGTGAAAGGAAGAGACGCTGCTAAACAATTAATTGAAGAATACACGCGCGCTTATCGCATTCAAATCGAACCTAAAATCAAAGCGCAAAGAAAGGCGAGAGGTTATTAAAAAATACTGCTTAAGCAGTATTTTATTTTCTATTTAACAAGTATTGCTGATAATAATACATAAAGCCTTCAAGGAAACGGATGAGAATCTCGACCCGTTTTTCTTTTAAGGAATTATATTTGGCCCCAAAATAGGTTTTTAAGAATTCTTCTTTATTCTTTTGAGATAATTTATTCTCATGGATATATGAGGCTAAATCAAAATAGGTATAGTTGATATTCGCGAGTTCATAATTGATGAGGAAGACGCTATCGAAACGATAGATGATATTATCTTTATTAAGGTTGTTATGGCATAGACCAATTGGGATTTTATCTTTAATATTATTAAATTCTCTCACAATCCGGTTTTCATAAATCTTATCAAGATGTTCTTCGCTTAAATCTTTATATTTATAAAATAGAGAAACAATATCTAACGGAACGTCATATTCAGAGACATGTTTATGAAGCTTTTTTAAAGCTTTCGCCACATTTCTCACTTGAGAGATACTTGGTTCATCTTCATAGGAAAGATCTCCGTGTACAAGTTTGGTAATCTTCACAAGATTATTTCTATCGATATATAAAACCTTTTCACTTGTTTTATCGTTTTTAATAATCTCATGAACAGAATCCAATCTCTCTAAAGATAATTCTTTGTTTAATGGTTCATCATATTTTTTTAAGACATAAGCATCATTAATAAAATATGAGGGCCCAAATAAAGCGTCTTTTTTCACATAGTAGGAATGAACAGGTCTTCCTAAACGTGTTTCAAAATATTTCTTAAAATCAAAGGATTCATCCATTAAATTAATTTTACCATTATTATTTTTATTAAAAAATTATAAAATTACATATATGATTCATATCGTTTTATATCGTCCAGAAAAACCTCAAAACACTGGGAATATCATGAGAACCTGTGTGGCGATAGGGGCTAAACTTCATATCATTGGTCCTTTATCATTTTCTATTGATTCAAAAGATCTCAAGAGAGTGGGCCTCGACTATATCGACGATCTGAAGATGGAATATTATGATTCCTATGAGGAATTCGATAAAAAACATCATGACGATGATATTTATTACATCACCAGGTACGCGAAAGCTGTTTATTCAAGCTTTGATTTTAAAGACCCTGTTAACGATTATTATTTAATGTTTGGGAGAGAATCTACCGGTATTCCCCATGATATCTTGAGGGAGCATCCTCACCGCTTATTAAGAATTCCGATGGTTCCAAATGCTAGAAGTTTAAATCTCTCTAACTGTGTCGCTATCTTAGCGTATGAAGTCTTAAGACAACAAAATTATAATGACCTCTCCACCAGTGAAGCGATAAAGGGCGAAGACTTCTTAGAAAAAGAAAAGAAAAAAGAAACTATCCAAAAATAATTTAATTAGATTGTTTTTTGTAAGATAAAGACAAATCAAAGGACAAAATATACATCACGAACCTTAATTAATTCATTTTGAATGGTCAAATTTAGGGTTCGCTTCATAACGATCTTTTACATTCTTATCGCCTTTAACAGCATTTCTTTGGTTTCATCCTTAACTTTAGATATATATATTGTAGTGTAACTTCTGAGATTGACTTTTCCGAGTCTATCTCCTTTTTTCACATCCTTAATTAAAGCATGTTGAACCTCTCCAGAATCCTTTTTTGATAGAAGAAGCGCAAGTTCAGCGGCCATTTCTCTTTCCGTGTTTGTAAAGTCATTTCCCATTAAGACAACATGGGAACCAGGATAGTCTTTGATATGGAAGAATTCATCATGTGGATGAGCCTTTTCAAAGGTCAAAATATAATTTTGATTATCGGTTTTACCAAAAGCGATTTTGTTATTATTAATCTTTATAAATAACGGAGAGATTTTATTCTTTTTGTTGGTCTTTGAATTATCCTTTTTTCCTTTAGAAATATTAAGGGTGGTTTTAAGCTCTAAAAGGTCCGTGTCATCCCCATTTTCAAGCTGAAGATAGATTCTTTCATTATCTTCAATTTCATCTTTCGCTCTTAGAAGTTCGATTTGATGATGCTCAATGGTAGATTTGGCTTTCTTATATTTCTTAAAATATATTGAAGCATTATCTTTGATAGATTTATCTTTATCATAATCTTTTAATAATCTTTGAGATATCAATTCATCAATCTCTGATTCGTCTTCGATTGAATATAAAAGATTACCCATATCGACATAGGATAATTGTTCTTCAGCTTTAATGATTCCTTCGTTTAAGATATCTAGTTTCTTATTGAGGGTCTTAATCCGATTTTTAATGGATTTAAAAAGATGAGAATATTGATCTTTTCTTCTTTTCTCTTTGGCGTTATCTAAATACCTCAAAGCCTCATTTTTATAATTAGCTAAATCAATATCTTTTTCTTCTCCTCTTAAAGATGATTCAATCTCTTCATAAAGAATTCCTTTATTAATCACTCTTTTAGAATCAAAAGAAGTGTAATGCGTGGCAAAGATAATCTTTTTATTTTCATCTAACAAAAGAAGATTTGCCTTAAATGGGATGAGTTCAAAGATGAGATAATAAGTCTCTTTTTCAAATAATTCATTATTCTTTTTTAAGGTTAAAACTAACACTCTATCATTTTCTTTTTGAGATATATCAATGATATAAGCATTAGTGAGATATTTCCTTAATATTTCATTGGTCTGAGAGACCATTGTTGGAAAATTTTCTTTGCTTTCAATTAATGCGACAAAAGGGGAATTATGATTAAGAGATAAAAGGAGCTTTTCTTTTTTATAAAACGAGAAAGAAAAGATTATATCTTGCGATGAGATGACAGAAATATGGGTGATAAAAGAATTCTTAATCTTTTCATTTAATTCATCTTTAATCTTTGTCAATAAAGAGACTGTTAATCTATTCATGGTGATATTTTAGCATTTGAGGTTGTATTTATCATCAATAATTATATATAATTAGACAAATGAAAAAAGGTTTACTCATCATTCTCTCTGGCCCAAGTGGAGTGGGAAAAGGCACAGTCCGTAAATATATTATGAAAGAAAACGATTTACGGATTGTTTATTCGATTTCTATGACCACGAGAAAACCCAGAAAAAAAGAGATTGATGGAGTTGATTATTATTTTGTTTCTAATGAAGAATTCCAACATCATATCGATCATGATGATTTCCTCGAATGGGCCGAATTTGTAGACCATCGCTACGGAACCCCTAAAAGCTATGTCGAAGAACTTCGTAACAAAGGGAAAAATGTCTTTTTAGAAATAGAAGTTAATGGCGCTAATCAAGTCTTATCACGCGTTCATGATACAGGAGTGGTTTCCATCTTCTTGATGCCCCCTTCCCATAAAGCTCTCGAAGAGAGAATTAGAAGAAGAAAAACGGAATCTGAAGAACTCATTCAAAAAAGACTGAATAAAGGTCTTAGCGAAATTAAAGAAGCCTCTCGTTATCAACATGTTGTCGTCAATGACAAGATTAAAAGAGCCTCAAAAGAAATCATTGATATCATTCGAAACAAAATCAAAGAAAACGAATAATATAAGGGCGAAAGGAGGAGTCGCATGTTATTAATTAATATCTTAATCGAATATGCGCTTCACTCATTGAATCGCCCTTTTACTTATATTTATAAAGGAGATAAGAAAGTCGTCGTGGGCACTCGAGTGCTCGTTTCTTTTAACCATCAGCAAATTATTGGATATGTTATCGGTGTCACTAAAAGTGACAAAACTATTAAAGAACTCGAAGAGGAATATGGTTTTGTCCTTGAAGAAATCGATGATATTTTAGATGAATCGCCTTTGTTAAATGAAGAATTGATGAATCTCTCCGAGGAGATCAGCGAATATTATTTAGCCCCGAAAATTTCGGTCTTACAATCGATGCTCCCCTTATCTTTATCTCCAAGAAGAGGGACATTACACGCTCCAAAGATTGCTTATGATATATATTTAAGATGTATCGATGAGAATGAAGAGGGATTAACCAATAAACAAATCGAATTATTAAGACTCATCAAAAGTGAAGACAAAGTCTTAAAAAGAGATTTGAAATCTCCCTCTATCATTAATAAACTCCTCGATTTGAAACGCATTGAAATAATCAAAGAAGAAAAAAGAAGATTAAAACTTCCGACTTATCAAAAAGAAGAGAAACATTCTTTAACTATCGATCAGAAAAAAGTCGTTGATGAATTTTTAAACACTGATGATACTGTCTATCTCTTAGAAGGAGTCACTGGAAGTGGAAAGAGTGAGGTTTATCTCCATCTTTCCGAAGAGGTTTTAAAGAGTGGAAAGAGTGTTTTGATGCTCGTTCCCGAGATTGCTTTAACTCCGATGATGGTGGAATTCTTCTTAAGAAGATTCGAAGGAAAAGTGGCCATTTTACATAGTGAACTCACCCAATCTGAAAGATATGATGAATATCGTAAAATCGCTGCAGGTGAATGTCAGATTGTCGTCGGGGCGAGAAGTGCGATTTTTGCTCCTTTAAATAACATCGGACTCATCATTTTAGATGAGGAACATGTCGAAACTTATAAACAAGATGTCACTCCTTTTTATCACGCCAGAGAAGTGGCGATCATGAGAGCGAAACATTTTAAGGCCAAAGTCCTATTAGGAAGTGCGACCCCTTCTTTAGAATCACGAGCGAGAGCCCAAAGAAACGTTTATCATCTTTTACGACTTCCAAAAAGAGTGAATGAACAAGAGCTCCCAGAAACTACCATCGTCAATATGCTCGATTGGAGAAATATGGACCGTGATTCCTATATGTTTTCTTTGAGACTTAGAAAAGAAATTCAACAAGTCTTAGATCGGAAAGAGCAAGCGATTCTTTTAATTAATAGAAGAGGGTTTTCCACCCATGTTTCCTGTCGTAAATGCGGGCATGTCTTCAAGTGCCCAAACTGTGGGATTGCTTTAACCTATCATAAGGAAGATAACATGCTCAAATGTCATCACTGTGACTATGTCGAAGTAAAACAAGATACCTGCCCTGAATGTGGCTCTAAATATTTGATAAACACGGGGTTTGGTACCGAAAGAATAGAAGATGAAGTACATCGTCTCTTTCCGATGGCGAGAACTCTTCGCTTAGATAGTGATACCGCAAAAGTGAGAACGAGAATCGCGAAAGTGGTCACTGATTTTGCTATGCAAAAGGCGGATATTCTCATCGGCACTCAAATGATTGCCAAAGGTCATAATTTCCCCAATGTCACACTCGTGGGCATCGTTCTCGCGGATATTGGACTTAATATGCCTTCATATCGCTCCAGCGAAAGAGCATTTCAACTTATTACTCAAGCTGTGGGGCGTTCGGGAAGAAGTGATAAAAAGGGAAAAGCTATCATTCAAACCTATTCTCCCACTCACTACGCGATAACCTATGCCGCTCGACAAGACTACGAGAAATTCTATGTTCGAGAAATGGAGAATCGGAAGGTTCAATCATATCCTCCATATTATTTCTTAGCCTCTTTAAAACTATCTTCTAAAAATGAAGAACGAGTTATTGAGACGATGTTGACCATTGTTTCTGATTTAAATAATCGCTTGAAAGATGAAGGGGTGGTCCTAGGACCAATCACCCCTTATATTCCCTATCAAAACGACACTCATGTTCGTGAATGTTTGATTAAATTTAGAAATTACGAACCAATATATGAAGCTTTAAAGAGCATCATCCGTGTTATTTCCTCGAAAAGTGGTCTTTCTATTGCAGTTAATATTGATCCATACGATTTTTAATTTTTAAAAATGTATGTTTTTGTATTATAATGCTACTGTTGAGGTAACTAGTATGATTTTAATAACTATTTATGGACTTGACCGCTTCGTCACTGGTCGACTCTCTCGTGAATTAAGTAAAAATTTAAGTAAAGCCTACGAAGTTAGTGAAGATGAACTTCTTTTCGTCGGCACTGAAAATATGGTTTTCCATCAAGGATTTGAACAAACATCGTGGAACGCCATCATCAAAGTGGAGGCTCCTCATCATCTCCACGATTTAGAAGATACCGCAAAAATTGTTTTGTTAGATGGTTTGAAACCATATTGCATTAATGCGACGATCTTATTCTCTTATTTCGATGATGAGCATTGTCATTTAGAAACCAATGATGAATATCCTCGTTTCATCTCGGGAGAAAATGTCGTCAACATCAACGAAGAAGAATATGAAGATTATGATGATGAAGATGAAGAACATCATCACCATCACGACGATGAAGAAGAACTCTTCACCGGTGATATCTTCGAAGGACTTGATTTATAAACATATGGAACATAATTATTTCCTCATTTGTAAAGATGTTATCCAAAGGATAATATTAGAAGAACTTCCCTTCAGAGTGGCTTTAGAAAGCGAAGGGAAAAAACATAAATTAGAAGCTTCTGATCGAGCTTTAATTTCCGCAATTGTCGGAGCGGAACTCCGTCACCATCTCCTTTTCTCCTATCTTGTCGATGCGAAATATATCGAGAAGAGTTTCGAAGAAAAAGCGACTTTATATATTTTATTAAGCAACCAATTATTCGCTAAAAAGATCAACGAAAAAGAAATCCTTGCCGCCGCGATGGATTATTTAAAGAGCATCGATAGTGAATTGAGTATTTCAATGGTTAAAGATTTCCTTTTAGATAATAATGATGTTTCTAATCTCATCAAAGATGAGCAAGATCATAATTCCCTTAAATATCTTTCTTTAAGATATAACACTCCTATCTGGCTCATTAAGATGTGGCAAAAACATTATGGGAAGGGTTTAACCCGCCACATTTTAAAAGCTAACACCCATCTCCCATTATCAGTGATGAGAGTGAACACCCTTCAAAATGATGAAAATTCACTTCTTGATGACTATCATCATTTCTCTAAATCCCCCCTTAAGAACATGGTTTTTTATATCGCTAAAGAACCGTTAAGAAAGAATGAAAGATATCTAAAAGGGGACATCTTTCCGTCAAATTTAGCCCTTAAATATCTTTTGGATGATTTTGATATTTATCCCTATGAAGATATCGCCATCTATCAAGGGGTAAATGGAGAAAACCTCTTTTTAGAAGTCGCACTTAAAGCTTCTTTAGAAATGAAATGTGAATTGATGTTTAGAAGTGGAAAAGATTATGTTGAATATCATAAAGTTTTAGAAAGATTTGATTTATCAAAGACGATGTTCACTCAGATTAAAGGGGAATTTGTCACCCATATCTCTAAGAAGGTCAATGTTTTCTTCTTATATGCCGAATCATCTTCTTTCCAAAACATCAGAACTTCTCCTGATTATCTCTTACACTTCAAGCAAGAATCTTTAGATCAACATATTCAAAGAGAAAAAGCATTGCTTAACGACGCTAAAGATTATGTCGAAGAAGATGGCAAACTTATCTATATTGTTAACACTCTTTCAAAGAAAGAAAGTGTCAATATCATCAATGAATTCTTAAAAGAGAATCCTAACTTTATGTTAGACACTCAAAAACAATTCTTCCCATGCGATGATTTTAATAGCACTTTATATTATGCGATTTTAAGACGAAAAGGAGACCTTCAAAGTGATTAATCTCTACGGAATGGAGATGAAAAAACTCGAAGCATTAATGGTCAGCGAAGGACAAAACAAATACCGCGCGACCCAACTTTTCATCTGGCTTTATGATAAAAAAGCGACATCCTTTGAGGAGATGAGTGATATCTCTAAATCATTTAGAGAAGTCTTAAAAGAAAAATATACATTAATTCTTCCTAAAATCTATACGAAACAAATTAGTGAAGATGGGACCATCAAACTTCTTTTAGAGATGGAAGATGGGATGAAAGTGGAAACGGTCCTCATGAGATATTCATATGGCAATAGTGTCTGTGTCTCCTCACAAGTCGGCTGCTCGATGGGTTGTTCTTTCTGTTCGAGTGGACTTCTTGGTAAACAAAGAAATCTTACAGCCGCTGAAATGGTGGGAGAAGTGATGATTATCAACAATCTTCTAAAAGAAGAAGGAAGAGGAGAAAGAGTCTCTCATGTCGTCGTCATGGGCACTGGTGAACCAATGGATAATTATGATAATGTCATGGACTTTATCCGCATCATCAACAATCAAAAAGGTTTAGCCATTGGCGCTAGACACATCACCGTCTCCACATGTGGGATTCCTGAG
>CAJOQN010000055.1 GCA_905236535.1 uncultured Bacilli bacterium | reverse complement strand
ATTAAGCGTTGGTCCATTAGCTCAGTTGGTAGAGCAGCTGACTCTTAATCAGCGGGTCAAAGGTTCGAGTCCTTTATGGATCACCATTGGTAAAAAATAGGTTTGATAAATATTATCAAGCCTTTTTTTGTAATGAGGCTATCTATCATAGAATGAATAAGGTAAATGTGATAAATTATAGATGATGAAAAAGGCCATATTTTTTGATTTAGATGGAACATTATGGGACGCCTTAGAGGGCATTACTTTTGCATGGAACGAAGCGATGATTAAAAATAATAAGCCTTATCGCTTTACCAAAGAGATAACCATCTCATATATGGGTCTCACTCCAGAAGAGACCGCCCCTTTAGCCTTTCCTAACGACAACTTTGAAGAAGGAATGAAATTGTTCTTTCTTTGTTTTGATGAAGAAATCAAATATTTAAGCAAAAACCCCGGAAAATTATATGAAAATGAGGAAAAAGTCCTGCAAAACCTCTATAAAAAGTATGATTTATATATTGTGAGCAACTCCTTTAAAGGGTATATCGATAATTATATTAATGGCTATGATTTTAAGAAATATTTCAAAGGTACTTTATGCGCGGGCGACACTGGTTTAGATAAAGCGGAGAACATCCGATATCTCATGGAAAAAGAAGGAATTGAAGATGTCATTTATGTCGGTGACACTTTTAAAGATTATCTTCAAGCCAAAAAAGCTGGTGTGAAATTTATTCATGCTTCTTATGGGTTTGGGAAGATAAAAAATAAAGTTGTTAGCATCAAATCTTTTCTTGAATTAGAAGACGCATTAAATAAACTTTCTTTTAAAAAACCTCGTCGTTTATTAAAATAAAACTATATTAAGGAGCCTATCCCTATGACTGATAATGTATCTCAAGTTTCAGAGGTCAAACCTTTGAAACTGAACTTGAAGCGGACCTTCATTATTGGTTTCGCCTTTTTTGGTATCCTTTTGTTATGGCAAGTCTATGATTCTTGGTGTCCAACTTTCTTAGCGGAACTTTTCGCTAAAGCATTTAACCCAGATTATGCAAATCTTAGGGCTATTACCATCGCAAACGGATACACCCCAGCGGAAGTAGACGGCGCAATAAAACAATGTAATGAGATTATCGAGCAACAACAATACCTTGTCGGTATTATGATGGCGATCGATAACCTTGCCGCTTTAATCTTGCTTCCAATCTTTGGAATGATTTCTGACAAGACTCATTCAAGAATTGGTAAAAGAATGCCCTACATCTTAGTGGGAACCTTTGTCTGTTCAGTAGCTTTCCCATTTATTCCATTATTATTCCATTATAACAACCTCGCTGGTGTCATCATTATGATGGCCATCGTTGTCTTATTTGCGATGATGTATCGTAACCCAGCAGTGGCATTAATGCCTGATATCACCCCTAAACCTTTACGTAGTAAAGCCAATGGAATTATTAATATCATGGGTTATATCGGCGGAGCTTACGCTACCGTCGTTGGTATCTTCTTTGTCTTAAGTCAATATTTAGGGACTGCGACAGTTAAAGAAGGTGATTATATTGTCTATAAAAGCTTATCATGGGCTTACCACAATATCTGGGCCATTGAAGCTCCATTCTTAATCGCTTCTGTCTTAATGCTTATCTCGGCGATTGTTCTTTTCATCTTAATTAAAGAAAACAAAGTTGCTGAAGAAGTAAAAGATGAAATGGCTAGAGGTGAATCTGAAGCTGAAGTCGTGGACCAAGTCAGTGAAGATAAACCAATGTCTAAAGCGAATAAGATGATGTTAATCTTCATCTTGGTGGCCGAATTCTTCTGGTTTATGGCCGATAATGGGATTGGAACCTTCATGGGTAACTATACGGTTTATTATTTAGGCGCTGAAAGTAGCAGCAATATGGTTAACACCATCTTAGGTGGTATCGGTTCAGTTGCTGGTTTTGCTTTAGGCGGAATTATTGCCTCTAAGATTGGAAGAAAATGGACGCTTCTAAGTGGTCTTGGTGTCACCGCTTTAGCCTATGCGGCATGGATGATTCTCACTTTTGTGGCGATTAAACCACATTCTGGCGTCTTCCCAATCTGGATTTATATTATTTGGTTTGTGAAAGGATTTGGAATGTCCTTAGTCCATGTCAACTCTTTCCCAATGGTGGTGGAACTTTGTCCAAACTCCAAAATTGGGCGTTTTACTGGGTATTATTACGCTTCCAGTATGGCCGCTCAAACCATCACCCCAATTGCCTTAGGAGTTTTGTTATTATTCCCTAATTTCTCTTGGCAATTATTACCAGTCTACGCTCTTTCATGTGTAGTGGTCTCTATTGTCGTTTTCATCTTTGTAAAGAATGTTAAAACAAGAAAAACCACAATCGCGAAAGGCATAGAAGCCTTTGATGCAGGCGACGATTAATGAAAAAAGAAGAAGTAATTAAAAGAATAGATCCTCGTTATTTAAATGGCATTTGCCATCGTGGTTTTCATAATGACCACATACCTGAAAATTCTTTAGAGGCTTTTAAAGAAGCTATTAAGATTAATTCCGCTTTTGAATTTGATATTCATCTTACTTTAGATAACGAATTAGTAATTTCTCATGACCCTAATCTTTTAAGAATGACTGGGAAAGATGGAAATATTGAAGAATTAACTTTAAAAGAGATAAAGGATAATTATCGGTTACCTAATGGTGAATGTCTTCCGACATTAAGAGAAATTCTTGATTGTAATCAAGAAAGAGTCCCAATAGTTATCGAAGTCAAAGTGGTGAACAAGAATTATAAAGCGATTTCTAAAAGGTTGATTGAGGAATTAAAAGATATCAAAGATAAATCAAAATATATGATTATCTCTTTTGATCCAAGAGCCTTATTAAAAGTGAAGAAACTTGGAATTGTTAATTCTCTTCTTATTTGTAAAGAACATCAATTCACCTTTAAACTTCGTTATGATTTTGATGGATTAGACTTAGAATATCTTTTATTAAAAGAGAAAGCTTATCAAAAATATTCAAAAAAACATTTCGTTAATGTTTGGACCATTGAAAACGAACAAGACTTCAAAGAAGTCCTTCCTTATGTTGATACGGTGACATATCAGTTTATTGAACCTGAATATGTTAAAGATTTACTTTTAAATAAGAAATAATGATAAAATAAGTTAGTTATGAAAAAACCAAGTGTCACCACTGTTAAAAAGTATTTGCAAGCTTTGACAAAGAAAAAAGTCAAATATATGACCAGCGAAAGACTTGCCTCAATCGTCGGTGTTTATCCTGAAAAGATTAACGAAGATCTTTCTTACTTCGATCCGATGATTAACATGGATTACACCTATGATCTTTTAGAGCTCATCCCGACCTTAGAAAAATATGTCAGTGATGATGCGAACAAAAAAGAAGTGGCCAAAGTTGAAAATGTTGTCACTAAAAAGAAATTAGCGAAATATGAATCATTAAATGACTTCCTATATAAGAAGATGACATACGCTGGAATGATTGATCGCAACTACAATTGGAGCGATGCTGAACTAAGAGCCTTGAAACGCCTCATCGGTGATGAACAAGCTCGTCGAAAGAAGAAATAATCAACTATAATCTCCTAACCTTGTGGTTAGGATTTTTTATTTAAAACGAAACTAGTATAATAACAAGAGAAAAACATATGAGACATCGATATTTTATCGCTCCAATCATTCTTTTGTTTGTTTTGTCATCTTGTCATAGCTTACCAATAGACATCGATGATAGTTTTGAGACTTCAGAAAGCACGATTGAAAGCGAGAGTGAAGACATATCTGAAAGCGAAAGTGAATACATTGACCCTGAAACATGCCCTCATCTCACATTGATTGAAGACGAAGAAGTGGAACCAACTGAAACTTCCTTGGGTTATACGATGGGTCATCACTGTGCCTCGTGCGGAACAATTTTAGATGGGCATGATACTTTATCGTGGCACGAGATTTCATTAGTTTCCGAAACTTCTTTTACTATCAGTAAAAATATCACTAAATTCTCTATTTCTGATATTGATTACCAAGGTGGATATGTGGCCAAAGGTTTAGGCTTTTTGTCCCTTTTAAAACATGGCACTTTCACGAACGTTACCCCAGTATATAAGATTAAAAACCTTACTATCTCTGCAGAAGGAGCGATAAGTGAACTATATCTGACCTTAGGTGAATCTCCTCTTCCTCACTTAAACGAAGTTTCCTTAAGCTCAGGTTCTTATGACCATACTTTTACTGAAACATATAATCATTTCCTTTTATCAAATCATGGAACTTCAACGGTGAAAATTAATAGTGTTCAATTTACATATTTCCTTTTAGAGAAAGGAATGGAAGATGAAAAACTTCCGCGTGTGGATATTGTCACGAATAATGGGGCCGAGATTAATTCTAGAGAAACATACACAAGCGGAAAGATTAGTATCAGTGATTCTTTAGAGTCGAAAAACAACATTAATCAAGCGACCGCGGGTATTAGATTACGTGGAAATAGCACTTTTAGCGCTCCTAAAAAACCTTATCGTATTAAATTTGATAGTAAGCAAAGCATCTTTGGGCTTGCCAAGGCTAAGAGCTGGGTTTTGCTCGCCGAGTGGTTTGATTGTTCAAATATGCATAATTTCGTTGCTCAAAGCATTGTTCAATTGCTCCCTGATCAAAAAGTGGTCTTTCATCCAAAACATGTTGTTGTTTATCTAAATGGTGCTTATCAAGGATTATATGTCATGATTGAAAATCCAGATGAAAAACCCGGAAGAGTGAATATTGAACAAGAAATCGAAAGTGACACTCCTATTGAGGATATCAATTATCTCATCGAATATGATGGAAGAGCGGCAGAGCAAGGAACTGAAAATGTTGATTATATCAATGTTAGTAGAAGCGGAAATAATCACTACTATGAAATTAAATATCCAGAGATTGATGATTTTCCAGATTATAATTCAGTCTCTAATACTTCAACGATGTTCACAAGCTTCCTCAATCATTTAAAAGTGACCCTTAACAACGCATGGGATGCGATGGATTCTAAAAACCTTACAAGAATTAATGAACTCTTTGATCTTGATTCAATCTATAACCAAAGTATTCTCGATTTATTCGCTGACGAAAGAGACCACTCATGGCTCTCTGTCAAACTCTTTAAAGATCGTGAAGGGAAACTCAATTTTGGACCGTGTTGGGATTATGATATCACCGCTTTTGGACATATCTGGAATGAAGGAACATATTTTGTCGACCCGTTTAAGGATTCAACCGCTCCATCGTATGTTCCAGCAAACTATTGGCTCAAAGTAGTGACCAAAGATATTTCAGAGACAAAACAAGAATTTAAACGGAGATTTACGGAGTTTTTTGATGAAAATCTTGAAAAAATCATCCAAATATTCCGTGATGAAACCAATCATATTACTAACGAAATGATAAAAGATGCTACCCTTTGGAAAGAGGATAACATCTCAATTCTTTATGAAAATATTAGATATATGGAATATTTCTTAAACAAGAGATATAACGAGGTTATCACCCGTCTATAATTAACGGACTTCAACTTCAATTTCCTTTATTATATCATCCATTTGGACACGGATCTTGCCGCGTCCTTTTTCTTTCTTAGAAACGACATATAAGGATAATTGACCACCGAGAAGAGTTTGATATTTATCTCCTAAAACTTTGATTGGTCCTTCGCTTTCAATCTTTAAGATATGAGAAGAATAAGATAAAACTTCTCCGTGATTATCAATGTGTTGAACTCTAATTCTAAGCGCGTCATAAGTATCGGTGTTTTCTAACACTAATTTGCTCGGAGTTAATCGTAAATCAAATGAAACGACTGGCCCTAGTTCTTTAGTGACAACACATTCCCCGTTTTTATATCCTTTAAAAGTAAAGGTTCGAGCTTCTCCACCCCATGTCGCGACATATTTATTAAATAATTCAACAAGGTCATCATATTTTACCTTATATTTCGCCATCTTGAGGCCTAATGTTATAAGATGAGACGGTTTTAAATGCCAAGCTCCGTGACAAGCGCAGTAGGAAAGAATCTTGGAAATTTTCTTTCGGTCTTTTTTAGAATATTTTTCTTCATCAAAAGCCTCACCCACTAAATCATCTATTAAGATTGGATGGTGCTTTAAATTATTAAATGGTTTAATCTTTTTGGGTTCATATTTCACCGCGAATTTATCATTGTTATATAACTCGATATAATCGCAGTTTGTAACGACATAAATATCGTTAAATATAGCTTCTCCTTGATCTCCAGCATGCATATTACATAAGACATCTAGCACTGGGAAATTGTCTTGTTGAGAAGCATAGATAGAGGTCGTATATTTCGGATTACGATATAAATCCATAACCCCGTGAGCGCATATCCTATCCCCGGACCCAAAATCTTGATGGGTGTGATAGTCGACGAAACACCAGCCAATTGCCCCTGCGATTCTATCGTTTTTAAAGTTATCATTGATGACTTTTAAATGTTGAAGGGCGGTTTCAATTTTTTGCTTTTCATCAGATGTTGGTTTAACTGGGTTCATATGACCCATATATTCAGTGACAAGGTAAGGTTTACCTTTGGTTTTTACAGAATTTGGATTACAAAGACCCACTTTTAAGGAGTTGCAGATGAAATCGTTATAGCCATAAATATCTTCTAAAAGCTCACTGTTTTTAAAGTTTCGAACCCCAATCGTTTGAGTGTATGGGTCAAGCTCATGAGCGATTCTATTAGTTTCACTATAAAGCTCTTTATCATCGATAGATTCATCAATTCTTACTCCGTGAGCGATGATACATGGATGGTTTCTTTCTTCAATTACCATCTTTTGAGTATTGATGAGAACTTGTTTTCTCCAAACTTCATCCTTCATGAGGTGTTGCCAACCCGGGATTTCATTGACCACGAGGAGACCAATCTCATCACATCGATTTAAGAAATGTTCACTTTGTGGGTAGTGGGAGGTTCTCACCGCATTAACACCAACTTCATATTTCAAGATGTTCGCATCATCTTCTTGCATGGATTTAGGCATCGCGTACCCCACGATTGGATAACCTTGATGGCGATTTAAACCAACAATTTTGATGTGTTTATTATTGAGATAGAATCCATCTTTTCTAAATTCTTTATTTCTAAATCCAAAACGAATTGAGTATTCTTCTTCTCCTTCGTTTGACTTAAGATACACTTTTAAAGTGTATAAATTTGGATTATCCAAATCCCAAAGCTTAGGATTATCGTATTTGAATTGTTTTTCTTTGCTTTTGAAAACTACTTTATTATCGAATTCAAGTTTATAAGAAATATCAGTGATTGCAGGACCCACAACTTCATAATCAATTTTGACATTTCCATCCATATCTCCATGGACAAAAATGTTTTTTAAATATGTTTTAGGATGGGTGACAAGATTAACTTCGCGATATATACCAGAGAATGTTAAATAATCCACAACTAAACCAAATGGTGGGTAGTTTTTATCTTCTCTAGAATCAAGGATCACTAATAAGCGGTTATCTTTTTGTTTGATAATTTCACTGACATTGATTTCCACAGGAACATAACCTGAGACATGCCTTCCGAGGTTAAATCCGTTGAGATAGATATCCGCTTTTAACATAAAACCCTCAAAACGGAGAATGGTTATCTTGTTTTGAACATCCTCATAAACATCAAAAAATTTTTCATACATCGAGACTTTTTGGTAGTCTTTTTCACTGAAATAATTATATGGTACTTCTTTGACTGAATGGGGAATGTTGACTATTTCATAATCTTTAAGATTATTATTAATAAAAGTTTCATCAAAATGATCGATGAACCTCCAATCAAAATTTAAAGGTTGTCTCATATTTTTTCTCTTTTCTTAAAAATAATAGCATAGGTCAAGCCAACTTAAAACGAGTCAATAAATTCATATTTTCATTACTATTTTTATATCTCGAACGAATAAAAATGATTTTTTATTGATATCAATATATAATTATTTCAATGGTAAAAATCCGTTTCTTATTAACCAATGTCTTATTCTGGGTCATTATCCTGTTATGTTCCTTACTTGTCGAGAACATTGCTTTTTTCACTCCCAACATTAGAGAGGGGTTTGACACTAATTCATTTTCAGTTATCACTGTGGCCTTGGGACTTTTGTCTTTGTTCTATCTTATTTGTGAGCATCGACGCAATAAATTAAAAGTACATTTTGTGTGGCTTTTCGGCTTCCTTGTTTTCTTTGCTATAAACATTTTTGTTATTTGGAGAACTCCCTCTGAGATGACATTGACTAACGAAGAAGCTTTAACAAGCGTAACTTTTTCAATTACATTTAAAGAAAAACTCTTTGCCTCTATTCAATTAGGGGTCTCGATGCTGGTGATGTATCTTATTATCTATCCATATAAGAGAAACCATATTTCACTTTTAGTAAAAAGATGGATTTATTGGATAGTGGTTATCGCTGTTTTAGTCTTTATTGGTATCAGTATCTATACCGATTTCGATTCTTATAAAGAAATTATTTCTTTCACTAACGATGAAGCTTATGTTAAATCCTTATTCCCAAATCCTAATTTCTTCGGAATGATAATCATGCTCGCGATTATGGCGATGGCGATTCTACAAATTGATAAACCTCATTGGTATGTTACTATCTTCATGATTGTTTTTGCCTTTATGGGGTTATTCACTAAATGTTTGGCTACCAATCTTGTTTCTCTTGCAATTATTGTTATCTATTTCATCTATAACACTATTGCCTCAATGAAAAGACATTTAGTTAGATCCCTTCTTTATCTATTCTTCTTTGTGATTATCACTTTCTCAACAATTGTTACTTTTGCGCTTTTATATCGTTATAATTTTGAGCCAGTTGTCACATTCTTAGATTATGCGGTCCGCGCAATTAGAAAAGAAATGAATACTTATTCATCCTTCAATGGCCGCATTGCGCTTTGGCAAAGCGCGATGAATATGGTGAAAGGAGATTGGATTTCCTTATGGCTTGGTAGTGGATATAAGATTGGACCAAAGATTTTCCATTATCAAATCATGGTGAACCTCAATCCGACCATTGGAGAATATGAGATATTATCTGCTCACTCAACATTTTTTGAAATGTTGATTAGGGGAGGAATCATTGGAACCGTTTTATATTATTCAACAGCGGTCTATTTCCTTATTGAAGCTATTTATTTGTTTGTGAAAAAGAAGAGAAGATACGCCTTCATCTTCGCCTTGTGTTATATCGGATTAACGCTCCACGGATTGGTGGAAACAGCTTTCTTCTTTGATGGTAATGTTATTGGGCTTTTATATACCACCTTGTTCTTTGCCCCTGTTATTTCAGAAGCTTATTACACCAAAAAGAAGAGACAAACCGAGATTCAAATATTCAAAGAGAATTCTCCATATTTCCGTCAAAAACTCAATCATCACCTCACCACACAAAGCATCGCCACTGTAATTGTTGGTATTATGGTTATGGGAATAAGCGTTTATTTAAGCCCATATGCTTATATTGGCAGACACGCTAAATTATTAGCGTTGGTTCTCTTGCTTTTATTAATTTCATTAATATTCATCCCTTATTTAATTACCCTATGGAGCAAGAATTCTTCTCCAAGAAGATTCGTTGTTAGACTATTAATTAATATTCCAATTCTCTTAGGAATTAACGGGGTTTTGGGGTACTTTATCTATAATTTAGCTAATGATATTTACTTGTACACCTTAGTGCCCGCCATCTATTTTGTTACCCTTCTTATTGAAATGATTATTTATTTCCCATCTGTTCGTGGTTCGTTTAAAGATTGGTTCTTAGACACGATTAAAGGAACTTTTGTGAACAATCGGATTACATTGCTTGCCATGGTATTTATCGTGGTCATCATTTCACTAACTATCTCCAACAACCTTTTAGAAGTTGGACTTCTATCCGCATTAATTACTTCCACAATTGTTGGACTATTGTACTTTGCTCTTGTTATTCTTATTCCAAACAATAATAAGAAACGTATTATTAATCACTTAAATGATCAGGCCTTTGCTACTCTTAGAAGAAAGATGTTACAGCAAGACCTTAAGAAATTATAAAGGAGGCTTATTATGCAAAAGAAAGTATTGCCTGTTCTCACTCTCGTTTCCCTTATGTGCGCCTGCCAAGGAAGCTCTATCGCTGGGAAATATGGATTCCAACTTGGAAAAGAAAAAGGAACCCATTTTGGTCTTTTTCTAAATCTCTCGAATGAGGATTATTCGGATAATCCAGACCTTGTTGATTATAAAAAGATGGTTGTTTCTTTCAGTGTCTCTTTCCCTCAAGGAGAAGGAGAGGAAATGATGGAAGAAATGTCTTCCATTCTTGACCTCTTTAAAGATGAAGAAGGCAATTTTGCGGTTTCGGGTTATTACAAACTCACCGATGAATATAACAAGCTTAGAGAAAGAAGACTTTCTCTCGGTTTTGGGTTTACTTATCTCCTCCAAAAATTTGTGGAATCATACGAAGAAATGACTGGAGAAGAAATGAGTGAAGAAGCCAAAAATGTTTTAAATGTTTTAGATAATAACGACCTAATTGAAAGTGTTATTTATGCGACATATTCCAAAGGGGCGATTAATGCTTATATTCCAGTATCTATGGATGATGTTTATTATCAACTTTATTGGTATGGATATGATGTTCAAATCACTCTTCCAGAGCATGAAGATGATAATTATAGTATCGCTATCCAAGAAACTGAAAAACACGAACTTGGAAGCGCCCCAACTCAAGATGAAGTTAAAGAAATCAATGATACATTCTATGGTGAACACGTTGGAATGATGTTTACATCATATCGTGCGTTTAATGATCTCAAACTCACCTTAAATAAGAAATAATATGGAAGATAAAAGAGAAGTAATTATTAACGTTGATAATCTCACTAAAGACTATGGTTATGGTCGTGGGGTTTTTGATATCTCAATTAAAATCCATAAGGGCGAATGCTATGGATATCTTGGCCCTAATGGAGCGGGTAAATCCACGACTATTAGACACATCATGGGATTTGCCAAACCCACTGTTGGAAAAGTTCAAGTCTTTGGTGTTGATTCTTTTGGTCACACCGACGAGATTTTAGCAAAAGTTGGATATCTTCCAGGCGAACCCGCGATTCCCGCCGGACTTGATGGAATGGGATTTATCAAGATGATGCAGGAGATGAGAGGAGAAGCTAATCAAGAAAGATTAGATTATCTTTTAAAACTCTTTAAATTTGATCCTCATATGCCCGTTAAACAGATGTCATTAGGGGATAAACGTAAATTAGCGGTGGTCACCGCCTTTATGAATGACCCTGATGTTTTGGTTTTAGATGAACCAACCTCAGGTTTAGACCCAATCATGCAAAAGGTTTTCATCCAATTTATTTTAGATGAGAAAAAAAGAGGAAAGACCATCCTTCTTTCCAGCCATATTTTCTCGGAAATTGATGCAACTTGCGATGTTATTTCTATCATTAAAGATGGAAGACATGTTTCAACATTTAACGCTAAAGATTTGAAAAAAGGCCAAGATCGAACCTATATTCTCCATTTCAAAGATAAGGAGAACATGAATAAATATTTGAGCAAAACCGAATTTAATTGTTCTTATTCCAATGAAGATTTATTGCTCGCCGTTATATCCTTCCCAAGAGATAGACATAACGACTTCTTTGCCTCTTTAAAAGGCATTGTCATCACTTCCTTTGAAGAGAAACCATTTACTTTACAAGATTATTTCATGTCCTTTTATAAAGAAGAGCGGGATTTTGGTGGTCTAGAAGGAGTAAAAGGAAATTCGAAAGAAGGATTTAAAGAAACGGAGGCTCAACAATGATTGATAAAAACGATATTGTCATCTCCGTTAAGCATTTGACTAAAGACTATGGCCATGGTCGTGGCATCTTTGATATCTCTTTTGATGTTCCAAAAGGTGTAGTTTTTGGATACTGCGGCACGAACGGAAGTGGAAAGACAACAACCCTTAGAAACATTATGGGCTTTATTAAACCTGATAAAGGAAGCGTCACTGTTAAAGGATTAGATGCTTGGAAGAACGCTGATGAGATTAAAAAATATATTGGTTATGTTCCAGGAGAAATTGCTTTTCCACAAGTGGAAAGCGGAAGTGAATTCTTAAAGATTCAAGCTGAAGGCGTGGGCTTAAAAGATATGTCTCGGGCTGAAGCGATTATTAATGCCTTACAACTTGACCCCACCGCCAATCTTCGAAGAATGAGCAAGGGAATGAAACAAAAGACCGCATTGGTCGCGGCTTTCATGCACTCCCCTGAAATTATTATTTTAGATGAACCTACTACTGGTTTAGATCCTTTGATGCGCGATGTTTTTGTCAACATCATCAAAGCGGAAAAAGCTAGAGGGGCGACCATCATCATGTCAAACCACATGTTTGATGAACTTGAAGAAACATGCGATTATGTTGGATTTATTAAAGATGGACATCTTATAGATGTCATTGATATGGAAAAGATGAGAAATCTTCCATATCGCGATTATGTCATCACCTTCAGCAATGATGAAGACTATCAAAGTATTAATACCTCAACGATGGAGGTTTTAGAAAAAGATGACCGTAATCGTTGCCTAACCATTAGAGTGGAACTTTCTAAGATTAATGATGCGGTTAAAGAATTTAGAAATCGCGACATTAAATCATTAAGCGAGAGAAAACATACATTAGAAGAATATTTTATGAACGATATTGGAGGAAAACAAAATGAAAGAACAAGCACCGAAGAAAAATAAATTTATAAGCGCCCCGCTTTTTAAGCAATCTTTTAAATCTTTATTAAGTCTATGGATCGCTATGACCATAGGTTCCGCTTTAATTTTCATCGTTATCAATATCGCTATCGGTTCTAAAAATATCTTCACAAATATCGACATGGATTCCGTTTCTACATATGTTCAAGATGAAGACTTATCCTGGCTTAAAATCTTGGGATTTTTAGAAAAAATGGGCTTCTCTTTGAATAGAATTCAAGTCATGTCCCAAATCGACTTAAATAGCATTCTTAACGAATTGGTTTATAAGATTGCTGGAGTTCTTTTACCAATGGTCTTTGTGATGATTGCCGCGAACCGCTTATTAGCGGCCCAAGTCAACGATGGTTCGATGGCTTACATCTTATCTACTCCTACAAATAGAAAGACTGTTGTTAGAACTCAATATATCTTCTTATTAACCACCATCGTGGGAATGTATCTCGCCATTACTGTATCTGCTGTTTTGTCGGAATTTATGGCTTTCTTAATTAATAAAACTAGCAATCCTGATGTCATTGCCACTTATAGTCCAATTACCACTCTGTTATTCTGTTTAGGTTCGTTCCTCGCCATCTTTGCCTTAGCTGGTATTTGTTTTGGCGCCAGTGCTTTCTTTAATAAATCTTCTAACAGCATTGCTGTTGGTGGTGGTGCATGTATCTTATCATTTCTTTGTTGTATCTTAGGCTTATTTGGTAATGAAGTCTTTGTCGCGGTTGGAGTGGGTGTTAAAGCCATGGGCTTCTTCAATTACCTCAGCATTTTCACTTTAGTGGACAACACTTCAATGTCCAACTTTGCTAAAGCTATCGAAGGCTTAGATGTCACGATTAGTTTCAATTGGATTTGGGAACTTGCTATTTTACTGGTCATCGGTGTGGTCTTTGCCTATATCGGTGGAAGACGATTCGTCAAAAAAGATTTGCCGCTTTAATCTATGATTAAAAAAAGAGAAGAAACAACAATCTTCTCTTTTTATTTTTCTTCGTTTTGGAATAATAATTTAATATTTTTATATGGACCGAAGAGGGTTAAGGTATCACCCTTTTCAATGATGGTGTCTTTATTAACATAAAGATATTCATCTTTTCTTTTAATAATAGCGAGAGTGATGTTATAGCGATCGGTGAGATGGCTATCTTTAATCTTGGTGTTTTCAAGTTCTTTTGGAACTTCATCGATAAAGACTTCAACAAGAGCATTTGTCCCATAGTTATTCACTAATGCGATTTCGTTTGTTCTATCAGTGATTATTTCTTTTTGGTTCTTATCGATAGAATCAACAAAGGCCACTTTAATGTCATTGATTAGGCCATAGATGACAAGAATATCACCTTTTTTAAACATTGTGTCTTTGCTGACATCGATAATGCGAACCCCTCTTCTAATTGAAAGAACATTAATAGAAAACTTCTTTGTTAAGCCCATTTGGAAGAGTGGAACATCCTTGGCGAAATCAGGAATGTTGTTCAAAACAACTTCCGCGATAGCGTTTTTTCCATACATATCTAAAACAGTAATAATATTCGTTTTTCTACTTTTTCTTGAGGAATTGATAGCGATTTTCTCTAATAATCTTTGAAAACGTTTATTGATTGCAGGAATTTTAAGAAGGAGCACAAAAAGGAAAATTGCGAGCGTAATCATAAAGATGATAAAACGCCAATCGGAGAAATTAATGGTGAGTGTTCCATCATTGATATAAAGACCAATGGAGAAGAAGACGTTGATAACTAAGCCCATGATAATGACGGAGAAGACGTGTCCTGTATAGGTACAGGCTACGGCAATTTTTCTTCTTCTGTCATCGTTGGTGATAAGCTCACTTTCAGCGGTCGTATAACCCGTACTGGTAAATAAAGAGGCGACTTGAAATTTAATCTTACTCGTGGCTAAACCAGTAAGCTTAAAGGCCACTGAATAGATTTCAACAGTGAACATGTAGACGGAGACAACCCCGAGGATAAGTGATATAGCTAACCAAAGATTCATATATTTCCTGTTTTATTGTACATTATTTTATAAAATTGTCGTTAGAAACTTAAAGAAAAAAACGCGATTTACGCGTTTTTATTGCATATCATTCGCGTGTTTCTTCTTGTATCGACGAGTTCTTCTTTCAAATCTCATGACATCGATGACTTCAAGATGCTCTTTCATAATCGTGTGAACACGATCGGAAATCGCTTTTGCGGTTTGTCCTTCAAGTTCTTCATAAGGAACAACTCCAAGGATATCAATCGTTATGGTTGTAGGTTTGAATGGCCAGTTTCTATGGACTTGATCACTTCCATCGGAAGTGGCGATGACGATTGGGCATTTCGCTCGTAAGGCGATATTGAAGACTCCCTCATGGAAGTCGATAAGATAATCATCTTGTTGCCTTTTACCTTCAGGGAAAACCCCAACATTCGCTTCCCCGGACGCAATTAAATCAGAAGCGTATTTAAATGATTCTAATGATTGAAGATGGTCGGTCTTCACAATTGGATAGAAACATGCCGCATAGCAGAATCTTCCAAAGAATGGGACACGATAATTTGAGGCTTTAGTAATCCAAGAAATCTTTAAATATTTAAGATTTGAGGTCATGACCATCGAATCATAGATTGAACGATGATTACACACTAAGAGGAATTTTTGTTTTTCTCCGACATGGAGCTTCTTTAATCCGTTAATCTTTGTTCTTACCATAGCGATGGCAAGCATGCAGTCATGTCCTTGTTCCAACCAGAACATCGCCCATTTGCTTTGCTTGGTGTGAGGAACCTTTTTAATGAAGAGGGTCATGATTCCCATGGTGATAAGCCAAAGAGCCATCATCCCAAAGTAGCCCCCTAAGAAAAGAAGAATAAGACGATAAATCCATTCATACCAAACATGGGGCTGCCAGAAAGTTAGGACACCTGTCGTGGCTAAAGCCACGCCCATCACCAACATTGAAATATAAAATATCATGTTTTATTCCTATTATTTTATTCTTCAGGGATTGCAAGTTTAATCGCGCCTGGGACGACTTCGACATCGAAGTGAGAACCCACAATCATTTCACCATCAACACAGACATCGATATCTTTTGGAGCGTCGATTGTGATGGTTTTAGCTTGGCGATATTCCAAGGTTTTTCGATGTTTAGGAGTATCTAAATGTTTCCCTTCGGTATATGGAGTAAGAATACCTAAAAAAGCGAATAATGATCTTGTTCTTAATAAGCAGACATCGATAAGTCCGTCATCATTGATGGAATGTGGGGCACACATGAATTTGCCACCAACAAAACGACCTTGAGCAATCGTGCATAAGAGCAAACTCTTTTTATTTAAAGCTTCACCATCCGCGGTTACTTTAATCTTGTTGAATCTGCCCTTCATAATCGCTACTTTAATCGCTTTTCCATATGGATCTTTCTTTCCTTGATCCTTATATTTATTTCCAACCGCTCCAACAATCGCGTCAAAACCAAAGTTGATAACATTGATGGAATAGATTGGTTCATCAAGAGATGGACCACTAATCTTTGAGAGGTCGATTTGTTTGGCTTCAGCCTTAATTAATTTTTCTAAATCTAAGAATCTTTCAGCTCCGCCATAATATTTGACAAAATCATTGCCTGTTCCGATTGGATAAATGGCCAATTCGGCGTTATTGAAGCCCACTAAACCATTAGCGACTTCAAAGATTGTGCCGTCTCCGCCACAAGCGTAGACTCTAACTTTTTCATCTTTGTGAGTGTTTAAATAATTTTTGACAAATTCGGTGGCTTCTTTTGGAGCAATTGTGGTGTGGATTTCTGAATCCAAATTACTAAATGCTTTTCTTATGGATTCGTTTTTTTCTTCGGCTCTACCTTCTCCAGCTTTGCCATTTAGGATAATTAAATGTTTCATATAAACATTCCCTTTCTTAAAAAAATATAAACAAAAATCTCAAAATCTTTAAAACTATGATACACTATTTTCGTTATGAAAACACTTTTTCACAATGTAAACATTTTAAAAATGACCGGTGAACCCATCTTTTTAGGCGATTTAGTGGTCACTAACAAACGTATTTCTTATATCGGTCCAAAAGCCAACAGAAATGTTAAATATGACAAAATCATCAATGGAAAAGGCAACTTATTGATGCCTACTTTTAAAAATGCCCATACCCATAGTGCGATGGTTTTCTTAAGAAGCCACGCTGATGATATGTCTCTTCAAGATTGGTTGTTCAAATACTGCATTCCAGCCGAACAACATTTAACCCCAGATGATGTTTATGAACTTTCCAAATTAGCGTTTTTAGAATATCTAACTTCAGGTATAGGGGCTTGCTTCGATCAATATTATTTCCCTCTTTCAATTATGAAAGCCGCAAAAGATATTGGGATGAGAGCTTTGGTGTTAGCAACATACACCTCATATTTAACTAAAGATGATTTAAAAAAGATGTATGAAGATTGCTTCACTAACAAAGATTCATTAGTTCATTATTGTTTTGGAGTTCACGCTGAATATACGGTTAGTGAATCAGAATTAAATGTCATGAATGAACTAGTTCATGAATATAAAGCTCCATTCTTTACCCATTTAGCGGAAACTGAAAGTGAAGTTAAAGATTGTTTAAATAGAAGAGGGATTGACCCTGTTAAATTTTTAATTAAGCAAGGTGTTTATGAATACGGAGGTGGAGCCTTCCACTGTGTGTGGATGAGCGATGAAGATTTAAAATTATTCAAAGAAAACAATCTTATCATTGTCACTAATCCAGGTAGTAACTCAAAACTTGCAAGTGGAGTCGCAGATATTGAAAAGATAAGAAAATATGGCATTGAAATCGCGATTGGAACCGACGGACCAGCCTCAAATAATTGCCTTGATATGTTTAAAGAAATGATGCTTGTCGCTAATTTAAGCAAATTGAAATATAAAGATCCAAGCGTTACTCCAGCCGAAGAAGTTTTAAAGATGGCGACCCTAGGTGGAGCCCACGCGATGAATTTAAAGGATTCCGATGTCTTAGAAGTTGGAAAATATGCGGATATCATCATGATTGATTTACATCGACCAAATATGCAACCAATCCATAACATCGTTAAGAATCTTGTCTATTCCGGAAGCAAAGAAAATGTCAAAATGACGATGATTAATGGCAAGATTTTATATTTGAACGGCAAATTCTTTGTTGGCGAGAATGTTGAAAACATTTATCGTAGATGTCAAAAAATCACCGATAGGCTTATCAAAGAAGCTGAAGGAAATAAATAATGAGAGCTATTTTTGTGGGAGGCGGTGCCTCCTCTTTAGTAGGGGCTATTTTATTAAAAAAGAAACATCCAGAGATGGAAGTTTTTATTATTGAAAAAAGTGGAATGCTTGGCCGCAAGCTTTCGTTGACTGGAAATGGAAAATGCAATCTTGCTCCCTTAAGTGGAGGTTATGAATCTAAATACAATAATCCATCGTTCGTCAAATCATTATTTGAGAAAATTGATGATGAAGAATATCGACAAACACTTAAAGAATTAGGCATTAACACTAAGTATTTAGATAACAAAGGGTTATATCCAATTAGTGAATCCACCAAAAATGTTTTAACTATTTTAAATGCAAATATAGTCAAATATTCCGTGCAAATCATCTATGAAAATGTCCTAGATTATACTTCTTCTAAAAATGGAATAATTGTTAAGACTGATAAACAAGACCTTAAATGCGATTATTTATTCTTGGGTGTTGGGGGCAAATCTTACCCCAAGACTGGCTCTGATGGCGCTTTCTTTGACGTTTTACAAAAACATGGTTACTATATGGTTCCATTAAGACCAGCACTTTGCCCAATTAAGGTTAAAGAAAACGTTCACGACCTTTTTGGTGCTAGATGTAAGGGAAAGGTAAGTCTCCTTCAAAAAGATAAAGTTTTAGGCGTTGAAGAAGGGGAGATAATGTTTAAAAAAGATGGTCTTTCTGGTATCTGTGTGATGAACTTATCAAGACTTATTCAAGATGATGAATGTATTTTATCGCTGAATCTAATCGAGGGTGTTTCAAAAGAGGACTTCCTCTCTTATCAAGGCGATAATTATTCTCTTCTTATTTCTTACCTCCCAATTCCTTTAGCAAAATATGTTTTAAAAATATTATCTTTAGATAATAATGGCCAAAAAGAATTATTGTATAAAACATTGAAGGATTTAAGATTCACGGTTAAATCATTATATGGTTACGATGAAGCTCAAGTGACCAGAGGTGGTATTTCTTTAGAGAATATCCATAAAGATTTTTCCTCTTCGATTGAAAATAATGTCTATCTTTTAGGAGAAATGCTCGATATCGATGGACCATGTGGTGGTTACAATTTAAGGTTTGCGTTAACTTCGGCCTTTTATTGTGTGAAGTGTTTTGAATAAAACAGCCTCTTTTAGTAGTTAATCGTTTTTCTTTATACTTTTATCAAAATCAATGTATAATCTAAATACAATGTTTATGAATAAAAAGTTATTTAAATTTGTTCCTATGTCTTTAATCGCCTTACTTCTCTTAGTGGGATGTAAGGGTTCTTTGATTAATCGCACTCAAGCTATTCAATCTTTAAAACTTATTGAATCTAAGCTTCAATCGATTAAGGAAAGTGGTAACACTTTTACTCAACTTTATATTGAATTAGTGAAGACTCATGTCGAATCTCATATCGAGATTAAAGAAGTGGAACTTTTTGAACTTTCTTTCTCGAGTAAAGTCGCTCATTATTCATACACTAAAAGCCGCAGTGAAAGCCAAGTTATCACCACTCAAATAAATAACCAATATTTTATGAGGGATGGGAATTATTATTGCAGTGAATTTTCTTTAACGACCAAAGAAGATGGAACCTCTGAGGTTTTGCTTGAAAGAACTGGAACCAAAAATAAAGATAAAGCCATCACCTCATTCAATGAAAAATATTCGACTTTATACACTAATGCCTCTAATTTTTTAGAGCAATATGATAACGTTTCTTCAAAAGTTGATTTAATCACTTCATTCTCCACAATGGAAACTCCAAAAATTATTAAGGATCGTTATCATAGTAAAGGTAATGGGCATATTGTTGCAGAGATTAATCGTTATACTTCTACAAGCCGTCGCACTCTTGCTGAAGTGAGATATTTCCTCTATGACAAATATTTGTTAAACGATTATTCGCTTATCGATTATAAACTCGATACCAGTGCTTCTTTAGTCGTGAAATACACGCTTAATCTTGTGGCGCCTGAACCATTTGATATCCCAGATGATGAACAAACATCTGAAGTGACAACATCAGAATAAATTGCTAATATAGAGGCTTTGCCTCTTTTTTAGGATAATGTTGCAAAAATTTTATTCAAAGGTATTATAAAAGTGAGGATAAACATATGAAAAATATTCAAAAAGCATTATTGTTAATGACTTTCCCATTTTTATTGAGTGGATGTGTCAAATCAATCAATAGCGAGCAATTTAATGAAAAGTTCGCGACTGTCGAAGCTAATTTTGACAACGACGAAACATTCCCAAAGAGACTTCATATCAATACCAAAAACAATACTAGGACATATGATTATAAAGAAGGGGAATATTACCGTCACACAACATGGGCTTTAATAATCCTTGTTCCAGTTACCTCAAATACTTCGACTTGGACCCAAGATGGAAAATATTATTATTACAACAAAACTGAATTTTCAAGTAATCCCGAATTTAGAGAAATCACTAAGGAACAATTTGATTCTTATATGACCGCTGGTTTAGCGACGATAAAAAATTCGTTTGCTAATCCAATTAACAAAGCTAAAGAATTAATGAGCTATGATAACGAAAATTCTGAATCTGAAGATTCATCTATCATCAGAGAATACAAAACTGTTGAAAATAAATATTCAACAAAAGGCTCTCAAATTACCATTCGTTCCGACGCTACTCCAAATGTTGAGGGTAGTGAAACCATCCATTTCACCATCGACTTCACCAATGGTTATCCATCTCGCTATTATTCGGTTGTTGGAAAAAATGGAAATGAAGAAAATATAACTTACAAAGTTAACTATTCTCAATTCAATCCTCCAGTTGATCCAAATTCTCAAACAAGTGAAGATGTGTCTGAATAGATGGAAGATTTACTTACAAAAAAAGTAAAGTTATATCATTATTCATCTCATAGAGAGAGATTGTTTCAAAGTGGAAAAAATCTCATTCATCGAATGTTAGATCAATATCATAAAGACATTTTTCCGGTTTTAGAGTCTGCGGCTAAATTCACTCTTTCAGAAAGCGGAGTTAATATTTGCGTCAGCATGTATAACGCTCTCGATATTGAAATTGCGAGAGGAAGATTTACCTATTATGGGTGGAAACTCAGCGAATCAGTCCAAGGAAAATATTATCGCTTTTATGCTTTCGAGGGAGGCAAAACAAAATTTATTGTTCATCTTACCTACCATAATAGCGAGCCACAAATAGCCTTACTAAGAGCCACAAATTATCTCCGTCAACGGATGGAAAACGTTCAAGAGTGGAACGAAAAAATCACAAAAATATGGGGATTTTATGGGGATAATCCACAATTATTCCATCTAAAACGTTCTTCTTATATCAAACAATTAATGAAACGCGGTTAGGTCTATATTCTTAATCGCTTTTTTTAAAAAAAGGTGGACATTCAAGTCGTTATTTTATATATTGTTTGAGCAAAGGAGAATAGACCAAATTATGTCTAAATTTCAAATTTTCACAGATTCATGTTCAGACTTGCCAAGAGAGTTAAGAGAACAAAACAATATCGATTACTTCCGCATGAACATTGTCGTCGCTGGTGAACAACATCACGCTGACCTCAACTGGGAAGAATATAGTCCAGAACAACTCTATGCTTGGGTTGCTGATACAAAGAATCATTGCAAAACCACATTAGTCCCCGCTGAAGAGTTTGAAACCAAAATCAGAGCGTACTTTGAAAAAGGTATTGATGTCCTCTATATCGGCTGTTCTGGAAAATTAACCGGTTCCATGAACGTCTTCAATCTCGTTGGACAAGAATTAAGAGAAGAATTTAAAGATCGCAAAATGATCGGCATCGATTCCTGCAATGCTTGTATGGGTGAAGGTATGATCGTTTTAGCCGCTGCTAAACTTCAACAAGAAGGCAAGAGTCTTGAAGAAATCGTTGAATGGGTTGAAGCCAATAAACTTAGATTTAACCAAGCCGCTTCTGTCAGCACTCTTACATATTTAAAAGAAGCCGGAAGAATCTCCGGTACCAGTGCTTTCTTTGGAAACATCTTCGGTGTTAAACCAATCATCATCTCTGATAGAGTTGGTCATAACTACGCTGTTGAAAAAGCCAAAGGCACAAAGAATGCTATCAACCGTGTCTTTGAAATGACAAGAGACAGCATCGAAAAAGAAGCTTGTGATACTGTTTATCTCGGACAAGGTATGGCTAAGGAACAAGCCGCTGCTCTCAAAGAGAGACTTGAAAACGAACTTGGTGTTAAAGTCGTTGAATTCTGGATTGGTCCTATCATCGGCATCACCTGTGGCCCAGGTGTCTTCGCTACCTTCTGCTTTGGTAAAGAAGTTACCATTGTTGGTCCAGACGCATAGTCAAAATTGGCATAACAAAAGTTGGTGCTTTGCATCAACTTTTTTATTTACACTTGCGTAAATATTATGAGATGTTAAGATAAAGACACATAAAATTAAGGATTAATTTTTATGGGACTTATTAAAATAATTTGTGAAAGTTGTGGCCAACCACTTACCATCGATGAATCTCTCAATGTGGAGATTTGTCCTGTTTGTGGCGCTTCTTTAAAACATCATATAAATAATGATGTTGTTTTAGAGGATAAGCCCCTTTCTTATGATAATTATGTTTCAAGTGTTTTAGAGGGTCTTAAAAATAACGATTTTACCGAATTATCTTTTGCTTCAAGCAAAATGAACGAACAATTTGATGGTTATTTCTTTACCACTCTTTTCGCGTTAATTGATGAAACAAAAGTGGACTTTATCTACCATCTTCCTATAATCCCCACCGAGGCTTCAAAAGAAGAAATGGATGAAGATTTACGCTCTCGTTATTATTTCTATGCGAGAAAGAAATATCATCGCATTCCACAGAAGTCATTCAATAAAATCGCGGGCATTTACCCTGATATCCCGGGGGAGAGCCGGGGAAAGTGGAAGAGATCAATCACCTCTTTAAGCGCGAAGGAAGAAACCCTCAACCTTTATAATTTGTATGCGAACACCATTCGCAATAAATATTTACCAAAATTAGAAAGCGAAGCCTCTTCTCAAAGAGAAAAGAACATCCTTTATAATTTAAAAGTTTGGATTGACTGTGTGGCTCATGCTTATGTCGATTTTTCATCGTATAGTGATAAGGCTAATGAAGTGGTGAGAAAAGATTTTAATAACACTCCTAATCCTGGAAACTCCACGAAGTTCTCATTATACACTTTAGCGTATTCCGTCTCTCTTTTCGCTCTTATCTTTAATATTGTGGAACTTATCATTCGAGCGAACCAAGGCTCTTTAATCAATGGGCCATTAGCCTATGTTTTTGCTTCAATTTCCTCACTTATTTATGTTTTTGCTCTCATCACTGTCATTGTCGCGGCGAATATGTTTACGAGATTTCCAATTCTCGCTGCCAGTTTGATTATTGTCATCGCTGTTATATGTTCAGGAGGAATTGCCACCGCTGATTTATCAGGAGCTATCTGGTTTAATATCACCACCATTGTTATCTCTTTAACTTCAATTATTATCACAATTTATAAAATGGTATATTATGTTCCACATAAAACCACTAAAAACAACACGATTATTGGAAACTTTAATGCTTTAGTGAACAATTCTTTTACCGTTGATTTTGATTATTCGTGGAACAATTATCAAAGGAACGATTACCGCACAATCCGTTAATATGCAAGGCCTTATCATTGTCAATCAATCCAACGAACTTAATGTCAATAAAATTCGACGTTTTTTTGAAGAAGCTCCAAAACTTGATGTGGAATTATCTGTTTTAACAAATGATGGAACTTTAGCGAGAATTGAAAACGGAGATATCATCACCGACATTCAAACAGATTTCATCATCTATTTAGATAAAGATATCTATCTTGCCAAAATGCTTGAAAAGAAAGGTTTTGTCCTTTTTAATGATGCGAACTTTTTAAAGACTTGTGATGATAAGACCTTAACTTATATCGCTTTAGCAAATAACGGTATTAAAATGCCTTTAACAATGTCCGCTCCACTGATCTATCAAAAAGAGCTCAAAGAGGAGAATTATTTATTCTTAGATAAAGTTATTGAAACCATTGGCTTACCTTTGGTGGCTAAAAGAGTGTATGGTTCTTTAGGTCAAGAAGTTCATCTAATTAACAATAAAGACGAATTAAGAAATTTCTACGCCAACAACTTCACTGAACCTTTAGAATTCCAAGAATATATCTCCTCAAGTTATGGAAGAAGCATTCGCGTTTTAGTCATCGATCATAAAATTTTTGGGGCCTTTGAAAGATTTAACACTAAGGATTTTCGCTCTAATTTTCATGGGACTGCTGATGGCAAAAAAATTGAACTTGATGAATTACAAGTGAATTTTGTTAACAAAATTATTAAAATAATGGATATAAGGTATGCTGGAATTGATTTACTTTTTGGAAAAGATGGTCCAATTCTTTGTGAAGTTAATTCCAATGCCTTCTTCGATGTATTTGAAAAAGTAACAGGCAAAAATGTTGCTTTTGAATATTTAAAGATGATTAAAAAAATTATGGAGGAGAAAAGAGGATGAAGAAAAAATATCTTCCCTTATTGATGGTGCTTGCTTCTTCACTTACTTCATGCGCCACTCTGAAGTCATATCCTTTAGAGACATACCATCAAAATTTAACAGGATTTGAAGATCAATATCGCGTCTGTGTTTTAAGTGATATTCATCTCAGCATCCTTTCCGATATGGCTTATGAATGCGATTATTTAAAGCATGTCATCTATTCTGAAGCTATTTTAGATGGCAAAGATGTTGATGCATTAAGCGATACCGAATTAGAGGCCTACGCTCCAAAAGTTATTATTTTAGATGGTGATGTTTTTCAAACTATCGATAAAAGTGTCGTTGATCGTTTCTTTGATTGGATTGATACTTTAGGTATTCCATTTGCCTTTACCTATGGTAATCACGATTATCATGGTTTATATGGATTCCGTTATATCGATCAAAAGATTAAAAAATGCCAAAATTCCCTTCTCATCAATCCAGTTGATGACGATGTCTTTGGTGAATCAAATTATGTCCTCAATCTTTATGACGGCACAAATTTGAAATGGCAATTATTTATTTTTGATAGTAATGACTATTATCGTCTTGATTACGACATTATTCACGAAGATCAAGTTAAGTGGTATGAAAACCAAGTTAATTGGGCCAAAGCACAAGCCGGACAGGTCGTTCCCTCAATTGCGTATTTCCATATTCCAATTGAAGAATTTGAAGAAGCGTGGAGTCTTGAAAGCGACGGCACGCTATCCAAACACCCAAACAGCACTTTTGCAGGATATAATCCTAAATCCACCTGGGCGATGCTTGACACCGGGGTGGCGAGAGGCTATAAATCTAATGATTTATATGAAAAAGCTCAAGAATTAAAATCCACCAAAGCATTTGTTGTTGGACATGACCACACGAACAACACTGATTTCTATTATAACAAAGACAACAATGGGGCCATTCGTTTAGTGTACACGACAAAGACAGGCCACGGCATTTATCATGACACTCGCATTATGGGTTGTAATTTCATATATTTGAATGCCAGCGCGACTGGTGAAACTGACCCACTTGAAGCCTTCACTATGAAACGTGTTAATGTTTCTTATGACTATCAAGCATTTGTGATGACCAATGATTATATCAATGGTGGAATGGAGGAATAATATATGAAAACATTTTTACGTTCCCCACTTTTTAAAAGAATTGCGATGTTCGCCTTATTATTCACCTCATGCTTAAGCACCTTCTATGCGGTGTATTTAATGTTCCCATTCATCTCTTTTGAAGGTCGTGGTGTTTTAACATTTTTACCTACCGTTTTAATTTATTTCTTCCCAATCTTCTCATTTGCTTTCTTATTTGCATATGTTCATAGAAGAAATCCTAGCTCTAAATGGAGAGTAGCGTATTATTATTCAATCATCGGTGGGATTATCAATCTTCTCGCTCTTGCTTGGCACATTGTTTCCATCTGTCTAACTTTAGGATGGAAATTATATGGTGGTGTTTCCGTCTTATATCCATTTGATGTCCTCGCGTTCTTAATAATGGCCTTTGGCATTTGCCTTTTCATCTTTATTAGATGCATTATCCATCACGAAGACGCGAACGCGGAAATTGTTAATCCTGAAATCATTTCCAAAGGCATGCCTTGGAAAGTGGCCTTCTATGTTGGAACAGCAGCCTATTTTGAAGGAGCAGCAATTAGTTCAGTACTATTTATTGGAGATGGCTATTTTGATAGCAATATCATCTTTATGGTTCCTGTTTTATTAGCCTTTATGCTTCCAATGATCTCCTTCATCTTGTTTATGGTTTTTAACCATTTACCACAAGGATTTAAAAAGAAGATGTTCCTTTCATCTTTAATTATCCTAGGTTCATTATTCGTCGTCTTATTCATCTGGACACTTGTTGGATACATTATTTCCCCATATTTTGTTCCACATTCAATGGCAGGTTTATTCCCGTTTGGCTACGCGATTAAGATGCCAATAGGTTTATTCATTATCGCGTTGATGGAACTTATTACTTTAATCGTTGCTTTAGTGAAATACATCAAAAAATATAAATAATTTTTATGAATAAAAACAAAAAGAGATTTGAATACCACTCCAAAGAAAATGAAGTAAGCAATGAATTTGTTGTTAACAAAGAAAACGCTTTATTAAACTTTCTATTTGAGAAATATAAAGATTCCTCAAAGAGTGCGGTCAAATCTCTTTTAAGTTCTCATAAAGTCGGAGTCGATGGAGCCCCGGTCACCCAGTTTGATTTAAAATTATATCCTGGCGATACGGTCACCATCTTTAAAAATCCAGTTTCCATAAAGAAGAGAAGTCATTTACCAATCATTTTTGAAGATGATGATTTTATCGCTTTAAATAAGCCTAGTGGACTCCTCTCTGTCGCAAGTGATAAAGAAAAAGGATCAACCGCTTTCAGGATTCTTACCGACTATGTTCAGCAAAAGGATAAACATAATAGAGTCTTTATCGTTCACCGTATTGATGAAGATACCTCTGGAGTCTTTATTGTAGTTAAAAATCAAGCTTTAAAAGAAGCTCTTCAAGAGAAGTGGAATGACATTGTTATTAAACGTGGCTATTACGCGATTATTGAGGGTCAACTTAAGCAAAAAGAAGGCCGTATTACCTCGTATTTAAAAAAGAATAATCTCAATTTAATGTATTCTTCTAAAAAAGGGGATGGTCAATACGCGATTACGAATTATAAAGTCATCCAAGAGAATGATAAATATTCACTTTTGGATGTAAACATTGAAACTGGTCGTAAAAACCAAATTCGTGTCCACCTAGGAGAAAGAGGCCATCATATTATTGGTGATGATAAATATGGTGAACCCGTTAATCCATTAGGAAGGCTTGGACTCCATGCTTATCAATTAACTCTCACTAATCCTTTAAACAACAAGGTTTATGACTTTGTCGCTCCGATGCCCAAAGAATTTGGTGAATTGATGAAGGGAACTTTTAAAAAGAAAGAAAAACCTAAAACTCAAAATAATTATAAAAAGCGTAAAAAATAGCGCAAAAGTTCAATATTTTATAAAAAACTAGGCCAATCGCCTAGTTTTGTTTATTCACCTTTAGCTTCTGATCTCTTGCGAGCATCGTACTTTTTACGTTCAACAGTGTTGAGAATTCTCTTTCTCATACGATATGTTGAAGGAGTAATTTCCACAAGTTCATCAGAATTAATATAATCGAGGCAAGCTTCTAATGACATTCTTCGTGGAGTCTTTAAAACAACGGTGTTATCTTTAGTGGAGCTTCTAACATTGGTGAGATTTTTCTTTAATACAACATTAACCGCGAGATCGATATCATATCTATTTTCACCAATAATCATTCCTTCATAGACATCGGTTCCTGGCTCGATGAACATCGTTCCTCTTTCCTCAACATGCTCAATAGCGTATGGGGTAGCAACACCAGTTTCGGTGGCGACAAGAACTCCGATGACTCTTTCGCCTAAATTGACATTCATCATCGGGCGATATTCTTTAAAGACATGTGAGATAATGCCATATCCTTTGGTCAAAGTCATGAAATTTGTGATATATCCAAGAAGTGCGCGAGAGGGAACAACATAGGTTAATTTAGTGGTAGCTTCTTTGCTGTCCATATCGACCATTTCTGCTCCTCTTTCGCCTATTGTCGTCATGATATCACCAACGAATTCGTTCGGAACATCAATCTCGAGATCTTCATAAGGTTCGTATTTAACTCCATCAATTTCTTTGATGATGACTTTTGGTTTTGAAACTTCAAGTTCAAAACCTTCTCTTCTCATATTTTCAATGAGAATACCAAGGTGGAGTTCACCTCTACCAGAGACAATCCAGCTTTCTGAATCAGGAATTCTTCTAACTTTTAAAGCCACATCTTTTTGTGTTTCTCTAAAGAGTCTTTCTTCAATTTTTCTGGCAGTTAAGAGTTTTCCATCTTTTCCTGAGAAAGGTGAAGAGTTAGTGCCAAAGGTCATCTCAAGTGTTGGTTCATCGAGATGAATTAATGGGAGTGGCTCAACTTGATTGAAAGTGCACACTGTCTCACCAACATTGATGTCTGGCAAACCAGCGATAGCGACGATTTCACCAGCTTGAGCTTCTTCGATTTCTAATCTCTTAATTCCTTTAAAACCAAATAATTTCATAATCTTGAAATTCTTGGTTGATCCATCTAAACGGGAGACGGTGACCATATCATTGACATGGACTTTTCCGCGTTTGATGGTGCCAATGCCAATTCTTCCAACGAAATCGTTATAGTCAAGTAAGGAAACTTGAAATTGGAGTGCGCCTTCTGAATCTACTTTTGGGGCTGGGATTTCATCGATAATCAATTGAAGAACAGCGTCCATTCCCTTTTGTTGAGTGGAGGGGTCTTCATCTAAAGATGAGGTTCCTTGTAATGCCGAGGTATAAACCACTTTGAAATCTAAAAATTCATCAGGAGCCCCTAATTCGATAAACAAAGTAAGGATTTGATCTAAGGTGTCTTGAATATCAATATTTGCTCTATCAACTTTGTTGATACAAACGATTGGTTTGATGTGCGCTTCTAAGGCTTTTTTAAGAACAAATCTTGTTTGTGGCATCGTTCCTTCAAAAGCATCGACAAGCAATAAGCAGCCGTCAACCATATTCATAATTCTTTCGACTTCTCCCCCGAAATCAGCGTGTCCAGGAGTGTCTAAAATATTGATATGGGTGCCTTTATAATCGATTGAGGTTGTCTTTGCTAAGATGGTGATACCTCTTTCTCTTTCAATATCATTGCTATCCATGACGCGATCGTTGACTTCTTCATTGTCTCTAAAAGCTCCTGCAGTACGGAGGAGTTGATCCACTAATGTGGTTTTTCCATGATCGACGTGAGCGATGATTGCAATGTTACGAATTTCCATAATTGTTAAACCGATTTTCTATAATAGAAAATAGAAAGAATAATTGCAAGAAAAAATATAACTCTTTTCAAAAAAAGCTCATGTGTGTGTATAATAAATGATATGACTGAGACCTTAAATAACGAACAAAACTCTAAATTTAAAATAGAGTTTTCAAAGTTTATTTCTATCTTTAAAAACCCCCACTCACTCTTTTATTATTTCCTCATCCTTTTGGGAACAGGAATCTTATTTTTTATCACTTCTTTAGCGATAAATTCATTTACTACGCCTTTCACTGGTGACTATGTCACCCAGCAATACGCTTTTTATAATAATGTCTATGATGGGTGGTGGCATTTCTTTAAGACAGGGTCTTTTCAATATTTTGATTTTAACACTTACTTGGGTGTTAATAATTTGGGTTCGAATAGTTTCTATTCTTTAACTGACCCATTCTTTTTCCTTTGTTTATTTGTGCCTCGCGACTTTTTACCTCAAGCGATGGCTATTTCTTCGATTATCAGGATGTCTTTAAACGGACTAATCTTTTATTTCTATCTCAGATATATGGGTATTTCGATGAAATCATCGAAACTTGCAGGTTTAGCTTTTGCGTACTGTGGTTGGACGGCTTGGTATCTTTGGTTTAATTGCTACACCGAAAACGGTTTTGTTTTCATCTTAATTCTTTTTGGAATTGAAAAAGTTTTAAGGGAGAAGAAGCCTTGGTTATTGATGGGTTCATTATTCTTATCTGGACTCACTAATTATTTCTTCCTCGTGGCTTTTGCGATTATTGGTTTCATCTATGCGATGTATCGTTATTTCCAAAGATTAAAACTCAATGATGTGAGAGATAATTTATTTATTCTCCTTTATGGTTTCTTAGGATTCCTTTTTGGAATAATGATGGGTTTTGTTGTTTTGCTTCCTTCCTTGGTAGTGGCTTCTCAAGCTCCAAGAGCCTCAAGCGATGGATATTTAGAAAACCTTCTTGCCTCATTAAAAAACTTTGATATCAAAGCTTTCTTTGATTATATTTTCCTTTGGAAAAAAGCGGATAATGGTCTTGAATGGAGACATTATTTCCCAATTATTGAATTCTTCTATCCTGTGATGTCAGATAGAGGGACACCACTAATGAACTATAGCAACGGAACATACGATAATGTCGCTGGTAGCTTATTCTTATTCTTCCCATTTATCATCTTTTATCTTCCAGCATTAATTAGATCGACAAAGAAACATAATTTTTGGCCTTTAGCAGCTTCTTTGTTATTCATCATTATGTTGATGACTCCGTTTTCTTATTATTTGTTCTTTGGTTTTACCAAACCTTATTCGAGATGGTACATCTTTGTCATTTCTTCACTTCTCACTTATGTTGCGGAATATATGGACCATCTAGATGAGGAACCAAAATGGAGTGTTCTGGTCGGTGGAATATTTACCCTTTTTGGGGTTATTGCTTCTGGCTTAATCGCTAGTTATATCATCAAAAATGTTTATGCATATCAAGAGAGATATCCTTTAGCCACGGTTATGGCGATTGAAATCGCTTATGTCATGGTTTTAAGTCTTGTTATTTTCTTTTTAAGAAATAAAAAATATTTTAAGACTGTCTTATTAGGAGTTATTGTTGTTGAGGCCTCGATTATGGGGGCTTTAACCATTGATGGACATGGATACACATCTTTTAATGATGTTAATTATGGCATCACTTTAAATCATGAATTATCCAAAGTTGTTAATAGAGTTAATAGTGATGATAAAACTTATTTTAGAAGCGCCTCATCTTTAATTGGTGACGCGAATAAAAACGATGGAGCTTCCAATGGCTATAATGGCGTTTCATATTTCCATTCTTTATATAATTTCAATGTTAAGAAATTTACTTATTGGAATATGTTCATGGCTTCTGAATCTGGGTGGAGTGGAAAATACACCGAAAAGAGAGCGGGTTTAGATAAATTCCTCGGCCTTAAATATTATTATTTAGAAAAAGATAAGAATATGGTTTTGATGGAAGGAAGTAATTATATAGAAGTCACCCCTAATCTCCCGATGTATTTTACGGATGTGACAGATGAATATGAAAATAAATATTTTAATATTTATAAAGATACCGAAAACCTCGATTTTGCCATCTCTGTTGATAATGTGGTTGCTTATGAAGATGCCTCTGGAAAAGATTTGCTCTCTTCCGCGATTGGTTCATATCCTTCTTATTCACCATGGTTGGCAATCAGAAATGAAGAACTATATTTATCAAGTGCGATTCTTTCTAAAGATGATGCGAATGCGATTAATGATAAATATTTAGAAATTAGTAAAAAAATGGTTACCGCTCCATTTAGTTTCGATTCTTCTTATAGTTACACCCCGATTTCTAACAAGCTTTATTACCCAATGCCTAAGAGTGCGAAGAATATGGGGATTAAGGAAATTTTAAATGTTATTAATACTTCAGCCCCCGAAATTATCGCTCCTCTTAGTTCACTTAATAATTACGCGGTTGTGATTGATGGTAGTAGTCTCCCTTATGATAGTGGGGGAATGATTTATTATTTTGATATCCCTTATTTAAATAGCGAAAAAGTTAATATCTATTTAATAGATGATGACGATAAAGTTATCACCTGGGACAATCATAATGACAATCGCTGCACGGATAACACCACAAGAAGAGGCCCAAGAGCGTTCTATGTCAATCCCGATTCATCCACCGGTGTTGCTCCTAAGGTGAATAAAATCCTTTTGATCCATCGATATAATCTCGAAGCTCAATTTCACGGGGTTGGATATATTTCTCTTTCTTCGTTTAGAAATATAATTGGAAACTTAAAAGACACCGCTCCAAAGAATATTCATTTTAGAGATGACCATTTTGACTTTACCACTGACTATGCTCTCGCTCGTTTTGTGGTCACTCAAGTGGCCTATGATTCTGGGTGGAAAATAAAAGCGAAAAAAGATGGAAAAATCACCGATGTTAAGACCTATTTAACTCAAGGTGGTTTTGTTGGCTTTGTTGCCGAACCTGGTCATGTTTATTATTCCATGGATTATGAAACTCCAATGTTACAAGAAGGAAAATTACTTTCTGTTTTGGGAATGAGTGTTTTCTTTACAAGCCTTATATCATATTTATATATAGAGACTAAAAAGAAAGAAAAAATGGAGCTAAATTGGCTCCAAAAATAGCAAATTTACTATCAAAAGTGGTTTATTTTTTGTTATTTAGCAATAAATTATAAACGTAATTCTTTCCTACTTTTAATTCAAAAGAAATGATATCAGAGACATCTTTTAAGGAGATGTTTCTTTTTAATAAATCGTCCGCTCTTGAAAGAATAGAATTATCATCAACGCTTTCTTCTTTGTTATTTCCCTCTAACACGATGACCATTTCTCCAATCAAAGTGGAAAAATCTAAAGTCACTAATTCGCTTAAAGAACCCTCGATATATTCTTCGTTGAGTTTGGTCAATTCACGCGCTATAGTGGCCTTTCTATCACCCATCACTTCATATAAAAGATGAGTGGTTCTTTCAATTCGATGAGGAGCCTCATAAAAGATGATAGTTTCATTTTTATTCTTAAGTGTTTCTAATTCTTCTTTCGCTTTTTTATCGATTGAAGAGAGAAAACCGTGGAAATAAAAATGCGTGGCGTCTAAGGATGAAGACACCAAAGCATTTAATAAAGCGTTGCTTCCTGAAATTGTGCTGACAGCAAAACCGCTTTCTCTCACCTTTTTTACAAGAATCTTCCCAGGATCAGAAATGCCTGGATAACCAGCATCTGAAACATAAGAGATTTTCTTTCCGTCTTTTAATAAATCGATTACTTTATTTGAGACACTTGATTCATTATGTTCTCTTAAAGAAATAAGTTCTTTACGAAGATCAAATTTATTTAATAAAGAAGCGGTGTTTCTTGTGTCCTCACAAAAGATATAATCGCTTTCTTTTAAAATTTCTAAGGCCCTTGGAGTCATCTCTTTGAGATTTCCAATTGGGACAGCGACCATGTATAAGACATTGGCGTTTTTATCGAAAGATTTTAATCTTCTCATTTTGTTTTCTTACCAAAGAAATGATGTTTTGGTTTTCTTTCACCGCTAGGTCTATCTTCTTCTTTTGGTTTATTAATCAATTCATTGAATTGTTTTAAATCCACAACCATAAATTCGGGATCTTCATCTGTAGATTTTAAAGTAATATCCGTGGAGATGACATTGATCGACATAACGATATATTCTTTTTTATCAATCCATATCTTTGAATTAACGTCTGGATAATCTTTTTTGACATCAGTGTAGAAATCATCTTCGTATTTTAAACAACACATCAATTTTCCACATTGACCTGATAATTTAGGAATGTTGATCGCGAGCATTTGGTTCTTGGCTCTCGAGATTGAAATACCATCGAATTCATTTAAGAAGGTTGAACAACATAATGGAAGTCCACAAACTCCTAAACCACCAATCATCTTCGATTTATCTCGACTTCCGATTTGTCTTAATTCAATTCTGACATGAAGTTTATAAGCTAAAACTTTTAATAATTCGCGGAAATCAACGCGGTCTTCCGCAAGATAAGAAAAGGTAATCTTTGTTTTATCTAAAGTGTATTCGCTGGAAATTAAATTCATATCTAAACCAAGTTTTGTGACTTCTTCTTGACAGATACTCATCGCATAGGCGGCATCTTTGATGTTGCTTTCTGACATGCGAATATCGTTTAAAGTGGCTTTTCTTAATATCGGTTTTAAACCTAAATCACTATGATAATGTTCAATTGAAGATTCTTTCGCGGTGATTTCACCAAGTTCTATTCCTCTGGCGGTTTCCACAACAACAAAGTCGCCTTCTTGCAAGGTTTCTTGGTTTTTATAAACACCAAAAAAGTAAGATCTTGTTCCGTTTATAAATTTTACT
>CAJOQN010000054.1 GCA_905236535.1 uncultured Bacilli bacterium | reverse complement strand
GTGTCCGACCAGTCGAAGTTACGGGTGATGGAATATGTTGGAATTGGATATTGGAATCCTCTTCCATTAGCATCGCCTTCGATCATCACTTCGATGAAGGCTTTGTTGACCATCGCCATTTCTTTTTCACAATCTTTATATTTGAAGTCAACTTCTTGACCACCGATGATACAGTTGAGTTCCGCTAAATCATTTGGAACTGTCCAGTCAAGGGTGATGTTGGTGAATGGTGCTTGTGTTCCCCATCTTGATGGTGTATTAACACCATAGATGAAGGATTGGACACATTGTTTGACTTCTTTATAGGAGAGATTATCAATTTTCACGAATGGGGCGAGATAGGTATCAAAGGATGAGAAGGCTTGAGCGCCAGCCCATTCGTTTTGCATGATACCGAGGAAGTTGACCATTTGGTTACAAAGGGTGCTTAAGTGACGAGCAGGAGAGGAGGTGATTTTACCGGTAACTCCTCCTAAACCTTCCTTAATTAATTGTTTTAAGGACCAGCCCGCACAATAACCTGTGAGCATGCTTAAATCGTGGATGTGAATATCCGCGTTTTTATGCGCGTCACCGATTTCTTTATCATAGACTTCGGTTAACCAATAGTTAGCGGTAACGGCTCCAGAGTTAGAGAGGATTAAACCACCGACAGAATATGTAACAGTGGAGTTTTCCTTAACACGCCAGTCAGAAATTTTAAGATAAGAATCGACGGTTTTCTTATAATCTAATTCGGTATTTCTAACATTTCTTAAAGCTTCATGTTGTTTACGATAAGCCATATAAGCTTTCGCAACATCGAAGTATCCAGTTTCGACCAACACACTTTCGACGGCATCTTGGATATCTTCAACACCGACGACATCATTGACAACTTTATTGGCGAATTGAGCGGTTACTCTAAGAGCAATCTTTTCAATCATCCCTTGGGTGTAGGCTTTGTGTTCAGCATTAAAAGCTTTTTCAATCGCTGTTTCAATTTTCTCAAGATCAAACTCGACAATCGAGTTATCACGCTTCCTTACATTAAGCATAAATAATTTCTCCTTTTTTATTCTTTTGTTTAGTTATGAAAGTAATGTATTCCCCTTATACAATCACCTTCATCTTGCCCATATATCTTAATGGATAAAAAAGGGAAATAAAAGAGGAAAAAATGAAGAATTTAGACACTGTCCAAATTCCCAAAAATCAAGCATTTTTTTGATAATTTTTTAATAGGATAAACCGCCTATTTTCTAAGATATCAATGTGGGATAAAAAATTAATAAATCCCATGAAAAATAAAACTTTTAATATTTAAAAGGAAAAATTAAAATATAATCAAATATAAATAGGAGATTACTTTATGGCAAAAAAGAAAAGAGAAATCAAAATATGGAAAGAATTTAAAGAATTCATTAACAGAGGTAATGCCTTCATGCTTGCCGTTGGTGTTGTCATTGGTGGAGCTTTCTCCGCGATTGTTAATGCCATCGTTGATATCTTAGTCAGTCTTGGAACTGCTGCTGTTCCTGGTGGTATTGCTGGTCTTGTTACCGTTATTTATACACCAACCGCTACTGGAGCTCTTACTAAAGTTCAAGATTCCATTGCTGAAGCTAAGATGGTATTAACCGTCAATGAATATCTTTCTTTATGTGATACATATTCTGCGGCTACTATGAATAGTATCTACAAACAATTTGGTGGTAAATATGTCTTTGCAACTGCACCAGTTCTCAACTGGGGTGCCTTAATTAATGCTGCCATTTCTTTCTTAATCATCGCAATTGTTCTCTTTATCATTGTTAAGGTTGTTAACACCGCTGCAAGAAAGAAAGCAGAACTTGAAGCAAAAGTTCAAGAAAAATATTATCAAGAACATCCAGAAGAGAGACCTGTGGAAGAAGCGCCAGCAGAACCACAACCAACCGAACTCGATTATCTTAAAGAGATTAGAGATGCTCTTGTGGAAAAGAAAACTCAATAACTTTTATTCAATTGTGAAGCGATCCATTGGGTCGCTTTTCTTTTTATTTAATAATAAATTTGATATAATGTTTACATGATTGATTTGCATCTACACCTTGATGGTTCGTTATCAGAAAGAGATTTTTTATATCTCTTAAATAAAGAAGGGATACCAATTCCTAAGGATTTTCCTTCTTGTATTTATGTTCCAGAAGGATGTACCTCTTTAGAAGAATATCTCACAAGATTTGATTTACCATGCTCTTTGATGCAATCAAGAGAAAATTTGAGATTTGTGACTCGTTCTTTAGTCAATCGATTACATCAATTAGGCTATATTTATGCCGAAATCCGTTTTGCAAGCCAATTGCACACGAAAAAAGGATTATCTCAGGTCGAAGTCATAAACGCTGTTTTAGAGGGCTTAAAAGAGGGTTTAATTGGAAAAGCGAACTTTGATGTCAATCTCATCGTCTGTTGTATGAGACAAGCCTCTCCAAAAATCAATGAAGAAACTTTAAAAGCGGTCTTAGAGGTCAATAATCCTAAAATCGTCGCGGTGGACCTCGCGGGACCAGAGGCTTTTCTCCCCTCACTCGCTTATAAAGATTTATTTAAGATTGCAAGAGATAATCACATTCATATGACAATTCACGCGGGAGAAGCGTGTCCAAATGAATCAATTATGGGAGCGATTGATATCGGCGCGGAACGTATAGGACATGGGGTTCATCTCTCCTTCGATGAGGAATCGTTAAAGAAAGTCAAAGAAAATAATATATCATTTGAATTCTGCCCGACTTCCAATCTTCAAACAACTTCTCTTCCCAATTATGAATCTGTTCCGTTAAAAGAATTTAAAAAGCACGGAATTAAAGTCTCGATTAATTCCGATAATATGACGGTTTCAAACACTGATGTCATCCAAGAATTTAGACATTTATATCAAATTCATAAATTCACTAAAGAAGAAATTAATGAATATTTAGTTCATGCCCTTGATATGGCCTTCATCAGTGAAGAAGAAAGAGAAAGATTTAAATTCGTCCTTAAATATAAGATTGATGATTTTTATCAAAAAATTATTTCTTAGAAATAAAAATGAGCTCCATGCGAGCTCATTTTAAATATGTATCAAGGAAAGCGTTCAATAGTGGAGTGTGATATTTCGCGGCCGCGGATTGGCTCCAAAAGATATATTCTCCATATTCAACATAATCAGTTTCTGGGATTGTTAATCCTTTTAAGACTTTGGTTTGAACTTTATCTAAATATTGAAGATTCATTATTCTTTCATTCGTGAAATAAGAATCAGTAACCGTGACCACTCCATCATCATCTTTGCTTAAAGTGTCATTAAAGAAGACATTCGCATCAATAATTTGATCGCCTTTATGGACAAATGTAGTGGGAACCACCCCTTGACCATAGCCATAGGTTTCATTTAAGGCGACACTTAGTTTTAAGGTATCCTTCATCGCTTGATAGGTTGCTTTTTCAGTCTCATCCATTGTGCTTTTCCAGATTCCTAAATCTTCAAGGTCGATAAGATAAATCTTTTCGTTTATTTTATGAGATTTAAGATATGGGAGGAAAACATTTGGAAGAACATAACCACAATCCCCACAGCTCTTACGAACATAAGAGGCAATGATTTGTTTATCTTTATTAGCATCAATCATCTCTGAAAGTTGATTAATTTGTAAATAAATCATTTTAGGTTCTTCACAAATTTCTTCGATAAAATCTTTTAAAGCATCTTTGTTTTGCCAGAATTGTGGAGTGTTTTTAGTAGTGTAGATATATTGTTTATATAATTTCCCATCTTTGAAAAGGGCAAATCCCGGATCTTGTCTTTCCGGGGCTACCAGTCCGAAATGCTCTTGATAATCGACAATCTGATAGACATTTGTGACATAGATGATTGGAAGATTATTTTTAACATAATTATTTAATAAAGCCGAAAAGGTCATCCAGCATGAACAAGTGATAGAAGATTCATCCCCTGGGCGTAAGGCCAAAAGGAAAGATTCTCCGTTTGTGGTCATATCCAATAATTTAGAATAATTGACTTCGGTCATCGCTTCATCATAATCAGAACCATAGGAAAGAAGGACTTTGTTAGAGCCTTGGTTTTGGCACCCACTTAAGAGAGTTGATAAGAGAAGCGCGGTGGAAAGAAATAATTGTTTCATCTTTAGCATATTAAACACTTTATAACAAAAATGGCATTTTTTCCACCTCATATTTTCTCTTAAAAAAAGTTAGTGAAAATCAATCGAAAAAACGTGTCAAAAAATCGATAAAAAAATGAAGAAATTTTTCCAACAAAAAATCCCAAACAATATCTTTTAAAAAGATATAAAAGCGAAAAATTGATAAAAAAAGCCCCCCGAAAAAAGTTTCAAAAAATTTCAATAAAAAATTTGTTTGTTTTTTGTTTTATTTTTCTATATATTTTTTTCGTAATTATTTTGCATAATTCGTGACGCTTTTCAGCGATATAAGGGGGACATAATATGAGTAAAGAAAACTCTATTATCTCACTTCAAGGGGTGAGCAAGGTCTTCGATGGGGTGACCGTCGTCGACGATATTAGCCTTGATATCACAAAAGGGGAATTTGTAACAATCCTCGGCCCATCTGGTTGTGGAAAGACGACGACATTAAGAATGATCGCTGGTTTTGAAACACCGACAAGTGGGACTATTTTATTAAATGGAAAAGATATCACTTCGATTCCACCTTATAAAAGACCAGTTAACACGGTCTTCCAAAGATATGCTTTATTCCCATATCTCGATGTCTATGATAATGTGGCCTTTGGCTTAAAACTTAAGAAAGTTCCCGTCACGGTCAAAGATAAAAAAGGTAATGAAAAAATCGTGATGAAACATTTCTCCGCGAAGGAGATTGATGAAAAAGTGGCGAGAGCTCTAAAAATCGTCGATTTAGAAGAACTTGAAGATCGAGATATCAGCACTCTCTCTGGTGGTCAACAACAAAGAGTGGCCATCGCCAGAGCGATTGTTAACGAACCAGAAATCCTTTTATTAGACGAGCCTTTAGGCGCGCTTGATTTAAAGATGAGAAAAGAGATGCAACTCGAGCTTAAAGATATGCATAAAAAGCTCGGCATCACCTTTATCTATGTCACTCACGATCAAGAAGAAGCGTTGACGATGTCCGACACTATCGTCGTCATGAAGAGTGGGGAAATTCAACAAGTCGGCACTCCGATGGATATCTATAATGAACCTGCGACCGCGTATGTCGCGAACTTCATCGGTGAATCCAACATTTATAATGCGACGATGACCGCAAAACTTAAAGTCAGATTCTTAAACCATGTCTTTAATTGTGTTGATGACTTCAAAGTCAACGAAAAAGTTGATGTTGTCATCCGTCCAGAAGATGTCATCTTGACGAAAATTGAGAATAAAGATGATAAAAATCTTTGTGTTGGAACAATTACTAACAAGATTTTCAAAGGTGTCCATTTCGAATATTTAGTGGAAGTTGGCAAGAATGAAATCATCTGCCAAGACACCAAAAATAGAGAAGTGGGAGATGTCGTTTCTATCGAGGTCGAACCTGATAACATCCACATCATGAAGAAAGAATTAACGACCAACATCTTCTCTGATGCGTGGATTAATAAGAATAACAAAGTGATGATTTCCGAAGTCCCATTTGACGCGGATTTAACGCAATTACTACCTGGTTCATCTTTAGATGATGAGGGATATCTCGTCTCTACAGAAGGAAAGAAATATGATCTTAATGACGCGGATGTTATGGCGGAAGTCGGATTTGATAAAATCGAAATTCTCGATGGCCATGACAATGGCAATGTCAACGGGGTCATCGTCGATATCATCTATGAAGGCGATCACTATCAAGTGATGGTCAGAACTGAAGAAGAGGAAGAATTCGTTTTAGACACTCTTTATTCCTGGAACACGAACGATTTGGTGTCCGTCATCATCAAACCTGAAGACATCAAACTTATGATTAAAGGAGATATCTCTAAATATGAAGTCAAAGAATAACGAGAAAAAAGCTCGTTTAAGAGGCTTCAAGAGAAAATATCTCTGTATTCCTTACGGAGTCTTTCTCGTTCTCTTTATCATTGCCCCAATCTTAATCATCGTCTATTACGCTTTTAGCGATGCCAGCGGGCTCCCATCTTTTGACGCGTTCCTTTCATTCTTCACTTCCACCGCCAAATTAAAAGTATTATTAATCTCGATATTTATCGCTTTACAAACAACCTTAATCTGCCTTCTTATTGGATATCCTTTGGCTTATTTCTTAGCTAACAAAAAATTCAACAAGAATGCAGTCCTTATCACCTTATTTATCGCTCCGATGTGGATCAACTTCGTTCTTAGAACTGGAGCCACTCGTGACTTATTAACTTGGTTACATCTCGATGGAGGACATTATCCATATTTTGCCACTTTAGTGGGTATGGTTTATAACTATCTTCCATTCGTCATCCTTCCTTTATACACCACCATGTTAAAGATTGATAAATCTTTGCTTGAAGCTGCTTCTGATTTAGGCGCTAATCCTGTGAAGGTTTTCATGAAGGCGATGTTCCCTCAAACAATCCCAGGTATTGTCTCCGCGACGATGATGACATTCATGCCAACGATGTCTTCATATGTCGTCTCCGATGTTTTAAGTGAAAACATGGTGACCTTATTTGGTAACTATATCAACTTAGAATTCTCCTTAGGCGCGTGGAATACCGCCTCATTCATGGCTTTAGTGATGTTGGTCATTATTGGTATTTCCATGGTCTTAACCAAGAATGTTAATCAAGAAGATGATTCGAGGACACAATTATGGTAAACGTCAAGAAAGTCTTCGCCCAAATCTATATTTGGCTCATCTTACTCCTCATGTATCTCCCGATCCTTATCCTTATCGTTTTTTCTTTTACAACATCACAAAACGTTGGACAATGGGCGGGATTCAAATTTGATCTTTATGTCAATTTATTTAAAGACCGCGAGATTTGGATTGCCACCGGTAACACTCTTATCGTCGCCGTCAGCAGTGCGATTCTCTCTGTCGTTTTAGGAACCGCAGGTGCCATTGGTGCTTTCTATTCCAAAAAAAGAATGAAAAAGGTTTACGAAGTCGTTAACCAAATCCCAATCGTTAACGCTGAAATTGTTATGGCTCTTTCTTTATGTATCATGTTCACCTTCTTAGGAACATATATCTTTAGAACTGAACTTGCATCTTATTGGACCTTACTTATTGGTCATATGGTCTTAGCGACCCCATTCGTCTTTATCTCCGTCATGCCTAAACTTCAACAAATGGATCCAAGCATGTATGAAGCCGCGATGGATTTAGGTTGCACTCCAAACCAAGCTTTAAGAAAAGTGATTATTCCAGAGATTATGCCAGGGATCTTATCCGGCTTCCTTCTCTCGATTACATTATCACTCGATGACTTTGTCATCACTGACTTCACTAGAGGGGCTGGTTTACTCTCTGGTGAAAAACAAATTGAAACTATTTCTACTTATGTTCAAGCGCATATTAAAAAGAGACCTGTGCCTCCAGAATTAAGAGCCTTGACCACCATTATTTTCCTTCTCGTTGTTGTTGCGGTGGTTATCATCACAGTTCGCAGATACCGTCAAAGCAAACAAGTGAAGGTCAGAAAAGGGAGGATTGCATAATGAAAACTAGTGTTAAAATTGCCTTGTTATTCGCGCTTCCTACTTTAACGATGACTTTAAGCGCCTGGAACGCTCCAAATAGAAGTGCGAATGTCTCTCATGCTTATTCCCACGTTTTAAGCGTTTTAAACGTTGAAGACTACATCTATATCAATGATCCCGATTATGGATATGATGAAGATGATTTAGTCATTCAATTCGAAGACTATATCAAAGAGAATTATCCTCAATATTCTGATGTTAAAGTGGTCTATGACACCACCGATACCCCAGAGACGATGTATAACAAACTCAAAACTGGAAAGAGCCAATATGATATCATTTGCCCTTCTGACTATATGATTCAAAAAATGCTTTCGGAAGATATGCTTGAAAAGATTGATCGAGAAAAAGTCCCTAATTATGTGGATTATGCTTCTCCGACCATCTCTCAATATATCGATAGCATAGAAGCCGCCAATGGCGAGATTGTTGGTGATTACACTGTGGGTTATATGTGGGGTACCCTAGGTATCTTATTCAATCCAACCTATCAACTTATCAATAACCGTGGAATGGAACCCGAAGATGTCATCGACGCAATGCAATCTTGGTCCGCTTTATGGAATAAGACCTTCAATGGTGTAACTTCCATCAAAGACTCCGTGAGAGATACTTTATGTGTCGTCACCTTAAATCATTTCGATGAAGAATTAACCGCTTTAAGAGGCCAATATGTTGAAGGAGAAATCACCGCGGAAGAATATAAGAATCAACTTGATACTTATTTCAATATCTTCTCTTCCAAAAAATGGGATGATGAGCTTCAAACTTTGAGAAATGAATTATATCAAGAGATGCTCACCCTTAAGAGTAATATCTTTGGGTTAGAAGTGGATAATGGCAAACTTGACATAGTCACAGGTAAAATTGGTGTTAATCTCGCCTGGAGCGGTGATGCTGTTTATGCGATGTCATTAGCGGCTGATCCTGATGAGACAAACGGTAATCCCTTCGATTTATATTATTCTGTTCCTGAAAATGGCTCAAACATCTGGTTTGATGGTTGGGTGATGCCAAAGAATCGTAATCGCAATCCAGATCAAACCGAATTAGCCCATCTCTTCTTAGATTTTTTATCTAATCCAGAAATCGCCGCTAAAAACATGGATTACACCGGTTATACTTCCTTTATCGGTGGTAATGATATCCGTGACTTAGTGAGAGATTGGTACGATATTAGAACTGATGAAATCTATTATGATGTCTACGATGAAAACGATGAACTTCTTTATGAAGGGGCGAGTGTTTATTATTTAGACACCAATGAAAACGAATATGTTGAAGTGGGTTATAATGATTTCTTAAAAGAAAGCCATGATTCCTCTTTAGATGAAATGCTTTTATTCGCCGATATCAGTGAAGAGGAAGAACCTGATTATCAACCAGTCTATTTATTAGATGAAAACGATGAACTCACCGATATTCAAAAGACATATGGTGACTTAACCATCGTTAATGATGATAGTGAACTTCAAGAAGTTTCTCTTGAATACTTCTTCAAAGACACTCTAGAAGCCGAAGAAGGAGAAGAAATTGAAGAATCTGATTATCTCTTCTATTCCGACTCTTATTATGTCGGTGATGAAGACAATATCTCAGTGGGTGGAGATTTCTTCTGCCAATACCCAGATGAAGAAACAATTAATCGTTGCTGCATCATGAAAGATTTTGGAGATAACAACGCGAAGATTATTCAACTTTGGGAAGACTTCAAAGTTGGTGAACTTCCAAATTGGGCAATCATCATTCTTTCAATCGAAGTGGGAGCGATGGTGGCAGTGGCTATTTATCTCTTTGCGAGAAAGAGAATTGCCAAAGCCCTTCGCACTCAAAGAAAACAAATAAAGCAAGACTAATCATTTGTTTAAAAATGACCTTGAAAAAATAATTGATATATTATAAAATCTAACACGCTATGTAGTGGTTCCTTAGCCAAGTTGGTAAGGCAATTGACTGCAACTCAATGAGCATCGGTTCAAGTCCGGTAGGAACCTCCATAGCCAGTTAGATATTGCGCCTTTAGCTCAACTGGATAGAGTGTCAGACTACGAATCTGGAGGTTGCGAGTTCGATTCTTGCAAGGCGCGCCAATTATTTAAAAGTCGGGACGTAGCGTAGCTTGGTATCGCGTCAGTTTTGGGAACTGAAGGCCGCAGGTTCAAATCCTGTCGTCCCGACCATTTCTTTTTATGGGTCTGTAGCTCACTTGGGAGAGCGCCTGATTTGCATTCAGGAGGTAGAGGGTTCGATTCCCTTCAGATCCACCAAATAATACGGCTGCGTAGCTCAGTTGGCTAGAGCAATCGGTTGATACCCGGTGGGTCGAGGGTCCGAGTCCCCCCGCAGCTACCAAACGCGTGTAATAGAGATGAATTATCATCTCTTTTTTTGTTATATAAAAAAAGTTATCCAAAGCTAGTTTTTAAAATTAAAACTAAAATGTTATAATACTACTTATGAAACTTAAAAGAATTGGTGTTTTATTGCTCTCAATCTTTGCTTTAGGCCTTTCTTCGTGTGATTTATCATGGT
>CAJOQN010000053.1 GCA_905236535.1 uncultured Bacilli bacterium | reverse complement strand
GCATTACGACATGGTATGTCGTTGCCAGTAGGCTAGGGCAAGGCCCGGTTAGGAAAAACCACTAGATTATCTAGTGGATTTTTATTTATCAGTAATAATATTATTTACCACCAACAGCGATGCTTTTAACAATAACACTTGGAACCATTGTTCCACCGAGTAATGTTTTAACATCACTACCAATTTCAATGATATCATTGAATAATTTGACGAGATTACCACTGACGGTGATAACATCCAAACCTCTATCAATCTTTCCATCTTTGATTAAGAAGCCTTGAGATTGAAGTGAGAAGTTTCCGGATTGTGGATTCATACCCGCGTGCATACCTTGTACCTCGGTAATGTAAACCCCATTTCCAACTTCTTTCACTAATTCATCAAAAGTCTTTTTACCTGGTTTAAGAGTTAAGACTGCTGGAGAGACTCCAATCTTGGAACCACTCTTATATCCACTTCCGGTGGATTGAACACCTTCTTTAGCCGCGGTGGTTAAGTTATAGAGATAACCTTGGAGAACCCCATTTTTAACTAAGGCTTTATTATAGGTAGCAACACCTTCATCATCAAACCATCTAGCATAGAGGCCTCTTTGAAGTGGCTTGTCCTCGATGGTGACTTTTCTAGAAGCGACTTTTTGTCCAACCTTACCAATGAATAATGATGAACGTTTTTGAACACTTTCACTAGAAGTATGACCCATATAGACATTTAAGAAAGCAGAGACAACTTCAGGAGCTAAAACAGCTTTATAGCTAGAAGATTCACATGGTTCACCACCAAGTTGATCGGTCGTGTTTTTAACAGCTTTCTTCGCTAATTCATCGATGTTAACTTTTGAGAAATCGTTATCAAGGATAAAGTCAAAACCAGATTTAACTTGTTCGCCTTCTTTGGCGATTGGAGCGCCCACAAAAGCGAAATAATTTGATTTTTGAGTGAGGTTTAATCCGTGTGAATTAATAAGAGTGGTGGAACTCATTGATTCAGAATATTCGGTCATTTGAATTTCGATGACACGAGGGTCAGCGGCCTTCATTTTGGCTTCTAATTCATAGAGTTTTTTAATCTTCTCTTCAACCGGAATTGCCTGCAAATCCTTGTTAAAAGTATTAATTTTGTGATATTTTTCGCTTCCTTTGAAGAGAATCGCAGGATCATCGTTTTCAATAGCTTTTGCGTTTCTAACTATTTCATCAACAAGATATTTTGCCTTCTCGTTGTTATAGACATCGCACATCGCTGAACCAAATTTTCCATTGATAATTCCACGGGCGACAAAACTAGAACCATCTTCAACACTATAGTTGTCAATTTCACTATGGAACAAAGATACAGAGAGGGAATAAGAAGTGGAGATATATAATTCTGCTTCTTCAATGCCCGCGGCTTTCGCGAGTTCAAAAAACTTTGAGTATTTCATTATTTAAGTTCTCCTCCTCTTCCTCCGACAAAGACTTGGTCGATTCTAAGGGTTGGTTGGCCCACGGTAGTTCTAATGCTACCAGAAGCGGCACCACACATCCCTTCTGCTAATTCTAAATCATTAGCGACCATGTCGATGTGTTGTAAAATTTCAAAACCTTTTCCAATTAAGGTTGCCCCTTTAACTGGCTCACAAACCTTACCATCACGAATGATGTAAGCCTCACTACAACCGAAGTTGAATTCACCGGTTGCCGGATCAACAGAACCACCATTAAAGCCGACAGTGTATAAACCAAGTTTTGTGGCCTTAATGATTTCTTCTGGAGTGCTCTTGCCATTTTCAATATAAGTATTACTCATACGAGAAGTTGGGTTATATTTGTAGTTTTGTCTACGACAAGCACCGTTTCCTGGTTTGTTTTCACGACGACCATTAAAATCGTCAATCATATTGCCAACCAATTTACCATTTTTAATTAATTGACGTTTTTCACCTGGATTGCCTTCGTCATCGATATCGACTGAACCCCACGCTCCTGGGATAGTGGAATCATCAACCGCTGAAACAACAGGGTTAGCAATCATTTCTCCATTTTTACCAGAGAAACAAGATAATCCACGGAAGGCCGCACTTGCTTCAAGTGGGTGTCCACAAGATTCATGGAACAAGACACCACCCCAACCATTACCAATAACCACTGGCATCAATCCGGATGGGCATTCTTTTGCGCCTAAATTTTGAAGTGCAACTCTCACCGCATTTCTAGCTTTTGCTCTTAAATCAATTTTGGTGGTGAAATAAGAGATGTCACTTTGTGTTCCTGGACCTTCAAAGCCGGTTTCAAAACCATTTTGGTCGGCAGCGACAACCATGACTGCCGCTCTTCCAAATTCAGTGTCTCTATGGAACCATTTTTCTTTGGAGTTATAAAGAGTGACTCCGCGATGGTTAAAAGCAAAAGAACAAATATTTCTGACGATTCTTGGATCGTGAAAATTTTCAATTTCTTCAACCGCGGTTCTTAATAATGCGACAATTTCTTCAGTCGGAACATCATTATATGAACGAGTAATAGGATTTCTATTTTTTGCACGGATATTATTAAATTTAGTGACGGTTAATAATCTTTCTCCATTAAATGATTTATTTAATGTTGCCGCTAATTTTAATAACCCCTTTTTGCTTAAATCTGTTGTGTATCCATAAACACAGCGATTTTCTTTTAAAAGTCTTAAACCCACTCCACATGCACTGGTGGAATTTGCGGTGTCAACTTTACCATTTTCAATACTAATAGACCTAGAATTAGAATCTTCGTAGAAAATTTCAGCGTAATCCGCACCAGTTGCTAAAGCTTCATTTAAAACATCAATAGCAATTTTCTTTGTGATCATTTTTTGTTCTCCTTTAGTGAAGATAATACCATATTTTCTATAAAAATATATAACAATATAAAAAAGCAAAAACCCAACAATATGGGCTTTCGCTATTGTAATGTCGCTATAACTTTAGAAAAGAAGTGTACGGCCTAATCATATTCAACTTGGCTCACCAAAAAAGCCGAAGTTCTCTTATGAATACGATTATTGGTTTTTCATCACAATCATTGTATCTCTTTTGTTATATTATCTCCACTAGAAAAAGAAATTTTTATATTTTATTAAAATAATTTGATTAAGAGACACAAGTTTGTTATATTTTTTAAGCAACTTACTTTGAACGACATTACTGTTCAAGGCGGAAGGAGAAAAAAACGAAATGAAAAAGAATATCCATCCTAAGTATCAAAAATGCACAGTGACATGTGTCTCTTGTGGTTCAACATTTGAAACCGGTTCCACATTAAGTGAAATTAAAGTTGATACTTGTGCGAATTGCCACCCATTCTATACTGGCAAACAAAGATATGTCCAAGCTGATGGACGTGTTGATCGCTTCAATCGTAAATACGGAATTAAGAAATAAGTATATAAAGAACTCGGGCAACCGAGTTTTTTATTTACATTAATGTAAAAAAACTTATAATTTAAATGTCTATTAGGAGGCTCATCTGCCATGGATAAAAAAAGATTCTACATCACCACACCGATCTACTACCCCAGTGCTAAATTACACATTGGGCACGCTTATTGTACGGTCTTGAGTGATGTTTTTGCTCGTTATAAGAGAATGCGCGGTTTCGAATGCTTCTTCCTTACCGGAGCGGACGAACACGGACAAAAAATCGAAAAGAACGCTGCAGCCGCCGGTAAAACCCCACAACAATTCGTCGATGAAATTGTTGAAGGCTTTTATAAACTTTGGAATTTATTAGAAATTTCTAATGATGACTTTATTAGAACAACGCAAGAAAGACATTGGAAGGTCGTTCAAGACATCTTCACCAAGATGCTTAAAAATGATGATATCTATTTAGGAGAATATGAAGGTTGGTATTGCACACCTTGCGAAGCTTTCTGGACTGAAACACAAGTGGGTCCAGACCACATCTGCCCTGATTGTGGAAGACCAGTGCAAAAAGCCAAAGAAGAGGCCTATTTCTTTAAAACCAAAAAATATGTTGATTCATTGCTTAAGTTCTACGATGAGAATCCTCAATTCTTAACTCCTGAATCTCGTAAAAACGAGATGATTAACACCTTCATCAAACCAGGATTAGATGATTTATGTATCTCTAGAACCTCTTTCAAATGGGGTGTCCCAATTAGAGAAAACGATAGACATGTCATCTATGTATGGTTAGACGCTTTGACAAACTATATCACCGCTTTAGGTTATGGAAGCAAGGATGAATCATTATTCAAAAAATTCTGGGAAGATCCAGAATGTGAAGTTATTCATATCTTGGGCGCGGACATCACTCGCTTCCACGCGATTTATTGGCCAATGTTCTTAGAGAGTCTTGGATTAAGAAAACCAGACAGAGAATTCATTCACGGCTTATTGATGATGAGAGACAGCAAAATGTCAAAATCTAAAGGCAATGTTGTTGACCCATATCCATTAGTGGAAAGATATGGGGTGGATGCGGTTAGATATTATTTAACCAGAGAAGTTACCTTTGGTAATGATGGTTCGTTTACCCCCGAACAATTCATTGAAAGAATTAATCTTGATTTAGCAAACTCCTATGGAAATTTATTAAATAGAACCGTTTCAATGATTAATAAATATTTCGATGGAATCATCCCCGAATATAAAGGTGATGTCACTCCATTTGATGCTTCGTTAAGAATGACCGCAGAAAGTGTTATCAAACTCTATGAAAGCAGTTTAGATGATTTAAAAATTACTGAAGCTTTTGTTCAAGTTAACGAATTAGTGAGTCGCGCGAATAAATATATTGATGAAACCGAACCATGGGTTTTATCAAAAGAAGGCAAAATAGAAGAACTCGCTTCGGTGATGAATCACCTCGCAAACGCGATCTTTATTGCTTCTAAGTTATATGAACCAGTATTGGTTAAAGCTTCTAAAGGAGCCTTTGATCAACTTGGTATCCCAGAAGATAAAAGAGGATATGAAGCAGTTTATAAATTTGGCAATGTCCAAGGTTATAAAGTTAATAAAGGCAACCCATTATTCCCAAGGTTAGATGCGAATATTGAAGTTCCATTTATTCAAGAATTAATGAATGGTAAAAAAGATTAAAAAGCACCATTTAATCACATAAAATAAATTGTTGGTAGGTATTAAATATGAAATATGATGTCGCAATAGTAGGAGCAGGTCCAAGCGGATATTTTCTCGCTTTTGAACTTGTTAATAAGAATCCTGACTTAAAAGTTGTTTTAATTGATCGAGGATTAGAAATTCGTAAAAGAAATTGTCCAGTCCTTCAACACAAAATCGATCGTTGTCCTTTAAACACCAATAGAGGATTTAGAGAATGTTTTCCAGCTTGTTCCATGACAAGTGGTTTTGGTGGTGCGGGTGCCTACTCAGATGGTAAGTTTAACATCACCACAGAATTTGGTGGATGGCTCCAAGATTATATGAGTGATGAAGAGTTGATGAATTTAATTACCTACGTTGATGAAATTAACCTATCTTATGGAGCCACTACAGTTATTACCGACCCATTTAATGAAAAGGCTCGTGAAATTGAAAGAAAAGCCATGTCTGTTGGTTTAAAACTTCTCCACAGCAAAGTTAGACACCTTGGTACTGAAGAAAATTTGAAAATTTTAACAAGAATTTACGATGATTTAGTGAAAAAAGTTGATACGAGATTCTCCACGAAAGTCGATGACATCATCGTTGAAGATGGCGTGGTTAAAGGCGTTAAGATTAAAGATGAAGTCATTGAAGCTGATTATGTCGCTCTTTGTGTTGGAAGAGAAGGATCTAAATGGTTAACCTCTATTTTTGAAAAAAATGGCATTGAAATGGTTCAAAATCAAGTGGATATTGGGGTTCGTGTTGAGTGCCCCGATATGGTTATGGAAGAAATTAATAACGCTCTTTATGAAGGCAAATTCTTATATAAGACATCCGTTGGATCTACTGTTAGAACTTTTTGCTCTAATCCAAGTGGCCATGTCGTCGTTGAAAACTATGAAGGCGTTGTTAATGTTAATGGCCACTCCTATAAAGATAAAAAATATGCATCAACTAACACGAACTTTGCTTTATTGGTGACCCATCACTTCTCTGAACCATTCAAAAAACCAGATGAATATGCATTGAAGGTCTCCTCTTTAGCAAATCAACTATCTTGTGGTTCGGTCATCGTTCAAAAATACGGTGATATTCTTCAAGGTAGAAGAAGCACTGAAAAGAGAATTGCTGAAGGGTTTGTTAAAGCCACGCTTAAAGAAGCTGTCCCTGGCGATTTAGCCATGGCGCTTCCATATAAAACTATGCGTTCGATTATTGAAATGATTGAAGCGCTTGATAACATCACTCCAGGTATCGCGACTGAGCATACTTTGTTATATGGCATTGAAGCCAAATATTATTCCGCTCACCCAGTTATCGACAACAAATTAGAAGTTCAAGGAATTAAGAACTTATATGTTGGCGGTGATGGAGCAGGATTAACTCGTGGCTTAGCGCAAGCGGGAGCCTGTGGAGTGTATATTGCAAGAAATATTCTTGAGAAAAGGGAAAAATGAGATGAGAACAGTTGGAGTCACATCAAGAGGTATTCGTCTTCCTGTCTTAAAAAAAGGCGACGACTTAGAGAATATCGTAGTCGATTCTTTATTAAATTCTTCTAAAGAAGAAGGTTTCCAATTCCATGACAGAGATGTCGTCGGTATTACCGAATCCATCGTTGCTAGATGTCAAGGCAACTACGCAAAAGTGGACGATATTGCTGAAGATGTCAAAAGAAAAACCGGAGGAGACACTGTTGGTGTTGTCTTCCCAATCCTTTCCCGTAACCGTTTTAGTATTTTATTAAAAGGCATTGCTAGAGGAGTTAAAAAAGTTGTCCTTTTACTCTCCTATCCTTCTGATGAAGTAGGTAATGCTATTCTCACTTATGATGATATTGATGAAAAAGGTGTCAATCCATACACCGATATCTTATCGCTTGAAAAATATAGAGAATTATTTGGATATAAAAAACACGAATTTACTGGTGTTGATTATATTCAATTCTATATTGATTTAATTCGTGGCGAAGGTGCAGAAGTCGAGGTGGTTTTCGCTAATCACGCGACCGCGATTAAAGACTACACCGATGTTGCTATTTGTGCAGACATCCATACCAGAAAGAGAAATAAGAGACTCCTTAAAGAAGCTGGTATGAAAGTGGTCTTAGGATTAGATGATATTCTTACCGAATCCGTTAACGGAAGCGGATTCAATTCCAAATATGGTTTATTAGGTTCTAATAAATCAGATGAAGAAACCGTTAAATTATTCCCTAACTTTGGACAAGATTTAGTCAATAATGTTCAAAAGAAATTATTTGAAAAAACCGGTAAACGTCTTGAAGTTATGATCTATGGCGACGGAGCTTTCAAAGATCCACAAGGAAAGATTTGGGAACTTGCTGACCCAGTGGTCTCCCCATTCTTTACCGAAGGACTTAAGGGAACACCAAACGAACTTAAACTTAAATATTTAGCGGATAATGATTATAAAGGACTTCAAGGCCAAGCCTTAACCGATGCGATTAGAGAAAAGATTGAAGCCAAAACAAGCGAATCTTTAGTCGGTAACATGGTTTCTGAAGGAACAACCCCACGTCAACTTACCGATTTGCTTGGTTCATTATGTGATTTAACCAGTGGATCTGGTGATAAAGGAACCCCTGTAATCTATATCTCTGGATATTTTGATAATTACGCTTCTAAATAATTAATAATTTATGTCTCAAACAATAATCAAAGGTATTTGCAGCGATATATCGAGCGAAGGCTTAGGTATTGTGAAAGCTAATTGGATGGTCATTATGGTTAATGGCCTTCTTTTAGGTGAAGAAGCAGATATTCAAATTGATTATAAGCGTGCGGGTGTTTTTTATGGGCACATCAAAAAACTATATAATCTATCTAAAGATAGAATTAAACTTGAGTGCCCAGTAGCCTCCGCGTGTGGTGGTTGCACCTTTCAAAACGCCACTTATGAATATGAACTAGCTTTTAAAAAGAAAAAGGTAGAAGACGCTCTTAAAAGAATAGGGGGCTTGGATGTTAAAATTAATGAAATTATTGGGATGGAGAATCCCTCTAATTATCGAAACAAAATCCAAGTCCCGTTTGGAAAAGAAAATCACCATGTTGTTTATGGTTTTTATAAAGCAAACACTCATAAGATTATTCCGATTAAAAAATGTGCAATCGAAGATGAATTAGCCTCTCCTATTTTGATGGATATTGCTTCCTTGATGGATTCTATGCACATTGAACCTTATCATGAAGATTCGAGAAATGGAACAATTCGTCATGTCTTAATAAGAACCAGTCACACTACTAGAGAAGTAATGGTGGTTCTTATCACCAACGCAAAAACATTTCCTTCAAGAAACAATTTTGTCAAAGCTCTAACAAGCAAACATCCAGAGATTAAAAGCGTCGTTCAAAACATTAATTTAAGAGACACAAATGTGATTCTTGGAGAGAAAGAAGAAGTGTTATTTGGAAAACCATTTATTAGTGATTCATTATTAGGTATTGAATTTCATATCTCTTCAAAATCGTTCTTCCAAGTTAATCCAGTTCAATGTGAAAAACTGTATCAAAAAGCCCTCGAATTTGCGAATTTAAACAAAGATGATGAGGTTTTAGATGCTTACGCTGGTGTTGCCACAATTGGGGCCATCTGTGCGAAACATGTTAAAAAAGTAACCTCTGTTGAACTAGTCCATGAAGCGGTGATGAACGCTAAAGATAACATAAAAAGAAACAACATTAGCAACATGGAAGTTATTGAAGCTGATTGCACAAAATATCTATTAGAAAACGACAAGCACTTTGATGTCGTGATCATGGACCCGCCCAGGAAAGGATCTACTCCCGAATTTTTAAATGCTTTAAAAAAATCTAAACCTTCGAAAATTGTTTATATTTCCTGCGAACCTAGCACCTTAGCTAGAGACTTAAAAATACTTAGTGATACATACCAAATCAATAATGTTTCTTGCGTTGATATGTTTCCTCGTTCATTTCACATCGAGACCATTGTTTTACTCGTAAAAAGGTAAGAGACATGGTGATAAATGTAAGCTATACTTAATATAACTAGTTATATTATAAGTTTTAATTATTGTTTATTTTATTACCGAATTTTAGGTACTTTTTATATATTACATTGAAATAGGAAACATATCTCTTTATAACCTTTGTAGGCGGGAATATATCTTTTTACCGCAAATCACTCCAGCGAGATATTAATTTTGTCATTGGGAGTATAATTTGGCGCAATTGTGAAAGGCCTTGTCTAAAGACGTAGACTCAACATACTTACTTTATGCAGATTTGATAAAAAATTACTTTTGAGTTTGTGCTGAAATAAAGGAAAATTACTTTTGAGTTTGTGCTATTTTCTATTTATTATTTATTCCATTTATATTAATATTTAAGCATGGAAGAAAAAATTGTAT